>JAFGNX010000190.1 GCA_016926835.1 Candidatus Aminicenantota bacterium
CCGAAGGGGGGACTCGAACCCCCACAGGATTGCTCCCACAAGTACCTGAAACTTGCGTGTCTACCAATTCCACCACTTCGGCATCCAATTCTATATAGGCGATCAGAGGGGATTTGTCAAGTGGCTTAACCCGGACCCTGTTCATTCGTTTCTTTCTCCTGCAACTGTTCAGCCACATCCGCTTCCAGGCCGAGGCGCAATTGATTTTCCGCATCGATAAAACCCTGATTGATCCTTATAACCGCCTCTTCCAGGCGCCGGCGCAACCCGGTTGACAACGGCGCATCCCGCATCTCCCGCAATATCTGGACCGTCATGCGAAAATAGCGGATGATCTCTCCCTCGTCGTGCTCCGATTGCCGGATCAACTTTTCAAAAGAGGGCTCCCGCATCCAGTTCAACAGGGGATTGGTTAAATCGAACGCGAAACGTTTACTCGGCTCAGGGATGCCCAGGCGGCGTTCCGCCAGGTGAACCGGGGCCAGAAGTCCGGAGATTTCACTGCGCAAACGGCGATACTCTCTGGGCACGGGGGCCCGCCGGGTACCGGGGCGGGGTTCAAATACTATGGCCAGGCATACGACGGCCAATTGCTCTACAGAGAGGCGCTCCAGAGTGCCGGCGGCGTACAATTGCGACAAACTCATTTCATAACCGTACATGCGCCGCGCGAAGTGCCCCCTTGGAGTGAGCCGCCCGTCTTGAATGCATCCCAACTCGCGCATCACTGTCAACCTTGCCGCCATCAGTTTAATCTGGCGGCCGGAAGAGCGTCCCTTGTGGGAAAAAAAATGAAAAGAGCTCCGGTAGATGTCGATATAGGCTTCACCGTAGGCCTGGAACAGGTTCAGAATGGTGGCGTAGGAGGTGTTGAGCCGGCTGTTTACCGGCTCGGGCCCATGGGAAAAAAGCATGTCCAGGTCCTGTGGCTGGATCTCATCCGGGGATAGCCGACAGTAGACATACCCCTCCCGGTCAATACCCCGCCGCCCGGAGCGACCGGCCATCTGCGAGAAATCCCGGTTTTTCAGGGTACGGAAAAATCGCCCGTAACGCTTGCGCACTTCATCGATTACAACCGTGCGCGCCGGCATATTGATCCCGAGGGCAAATGTCTCAGTGGTAAAGATCATGCGGATGCTGCGATCGGAAAACAGCCGCTCCACCACTTCCTTCAACATGGGATGCAGACCCGCATGGTGATAAGCCACACCCCGGGCCACCAATTGGCGCATATCAGCCGCGCGCTCCGTACTCGTGATGCCGAATCGTTCACACAACACGTCATACCGGTCCAAAATATCATTGTCCGAAGTGGTTCCACGGGGGATCACCCGGCGGGCCAGATCCGCCAGCCATTCACAGCGCTTGCGACTGAACGAAAAGTAGATCATTGGAATGCGTTCAGTTTCGATCAGGTGAAGCAAAAGCGGTTCGGGTCGGCCGGACCCGGCGAAGCGGGATACGGCTCCGGAATGGCCGCGGCGGCGGTTCATGCGCTGAGTCCAGCGACGCACGCGTTCCAGATTGTCCGTAATCTCGCCCCGAACCTGGAAAAAAAGGCGTTGGGGAACAGGCCGGTGATCTTCGCGGATAACCTGAACCGGTGAAGCGAAAATGTCTCGCATCCACGCGGCCAGCTCATCGATGTTGGGAATGGTTGCTGACAGACCCAGCAACTGCATGTGTGAAGGTTTCAAAATCAGGGATTCCTCCCAGACGGTGCCGCGTTCCGGATCATCCAGATAATGGATTTCATCGTATATAATCCACGAGTAGGCATGAAAACCGTCCCGCTCTTCCAGCAGCCGATTGCGGTAGATCTCGGTAGTCATGATGATCAAGGGTGCATCCGGATGAATACTCACATCCCCGGTGACTATGCCCACGCGGTTGGGGAAAAGCACCTGGAACTCCCTGAACTTCTGGTTGGAAAGCGCCTTGATGGGCGCGGTATAGATCACGTTGCGCCCCCGATTTAGACATCGGGCCATGACGTATTCCGCAATCAGGGTTTTTCCCGCTCCGGTAGGGGCGCTGACCAGGACCGAATGACCTGCCTCCACAGCGTCAATGGCCCGCTGTTGAAAGGCATCCAGCAAAAAATCGTACCGGGAAAGCAAAACGGATTGCTCCACTATACCCTGCCCCCCGCCTCTCCCGCCAATTGCCCGCATGCGGATTGAATATCCCTCCCCCGCGAACGCCGAACGGTCACGGACAGTCCCGCACTAACCAGGATTCGCAAAAAAGTGTCCTCTTCAGCCGGCGAAGGCGCTGCGAACGGGCATCCAGGTACCGGATTAACCGGAATCAGGTTGATTTTTCCGGGTATTGGGGCCAGGCGCGCGGCCAGACGACGGGCATGTGCGCGTGAAGTGTTGATCCCGCGGATCAGAACGTATTCAAAGGTTACAGGAAAATGGCGTGGTTGGGAAAAATAGGCCAGCAACTGATCAATGGAATGCAGCAATGCCGCCTTCGGCATCAGCCGCCGCCTTGTGGCTTCATCGGCAGCGTGCAGCGAAAGGCTGATCCTGACCCTGGGGAAACGTTGTTCCAACTCGGCCAGGGGCTCCAGCAATCCCACTGTGGATATGGTGATATGGCGGTCGGGAATACGCATGCCCGGGTCCCCGGTCATTACAGCCAGGGCACCCATGACGGCCCGGGGATTCAGCAGCGGCTCGCCCATCCCCATGAACACGATATTGAGCCGTTCGCCGGCCTCGGACTGGAATCGCGCCAGCACCAGCACCTGGGCGAGGATCTCTCCCATGCTCAAGTTGCGTTCAAAGCCCATGGCTCCGGTGGCGCAGAAAGAACAGCCCATGACGCACCCCACCTGGGTGGAAATGCATATCGTGGAACGCCCTTCGCCGGGAATCCATACCGCCTCCACGCCTTTGCCGTCCAGCAGCCTCAGCAGGATTTTGCGGGTGCCGGCACTGTCCCGGGATTCTTTCTCCACCCGCGGCAGGGTTGAACAGAACGTCTCCGCCAGAACCTTTCGATGCGCGCGGGCTATATTGGTCCAGTTGCTGATCTCCGGCTCGCGCTGTTTGTAAAGCCACTGGAATACCTGGGTTGCGGCATAGTCGGGTAGTCCCATGGCAACCAGATGTCTGCCAAGGGTAACCCGATCCAGATCGTACAGCCAGCCGCCGGGAAACGCCGGCTTATCGCCGGCATTCATTTCTTTTCGTTTGAATCCGTCACGTCCGCAACCAGTCGGAATCCACTGATCCCTCTGTGCTTCAGGGCAACGATCAGGTCGTCTTTGTCAATCTGGAAGACACTGCGGGCCAGCAACTCTTCCGCCTCCTTTGCTGAACCGTTCCCCTGGATTTGCACCACCCGTTGCACCATTTTTTTTACGCTTTCCCGCATCCTGCGGGAATCGGGGATTAATCGACCGCTTTTCAGATCCATACGGATGCCTCCATCTGCGATCATTTGGCTCAAAAGGGGCTGTAACGCTTTTTTTTGTTCAGTGCTGCCATGAAGTGTGCGATCCAGCAGGTACATCACGTAGGTGGCCGTAATTTTTTCAGCGGACAAACCAAACCCGGTCTGGGTTCTGGCCAGGCGCAGCCCGGCCAGGAATGCCAATCCGTCCGCTTTGATGGTTTCAAGCCGGCGAGCGTTCCCGCCCATTTCGCTCGCCACCGAGACCATTTCTTCGCCTGTATCTTTCCGAACCGCCAATGGACCCAGTCCATGGGCCACCCGGTGCATGGCCACCAACCATTCCAAAGCTTTTTCATCCACATGCCGGCTCCAGGGAGCGGACAAAACATCCGGAGCCGTTTTCTCCAGGTGATCCCTTCCATAGGCAACCACCAGGTTGCGGAAAACCGCCACCATGCCGGAACCATCCGGGCTGGTGATCCAGGCGCTCAAGGATTCCGCGTGGGACGCAGCCACCAGGTCCACCATTCGAACTGCAGGCAACGCGGTCATGTCAGCGGATACGCCGGGCATTTTTTCAGGAAGGTCGGGCCGCAGGCGCGCCGGTTCCTCCAGGTAAGGGGTCAACCAGACTTGCTCGCGCGGCAGGGGAATGCCCAGGAATGCTCTGGGCGGGGAGTGTTCATTTCCAGGCATAAGGGCAAAAAACGGAACCGAACCCGCGCCGCTGGATTTAGGTTTTGTCATGGATTCGCCTGAAGCCGGCACCAGCAGATCCGCAGCTGTTTTCAGGTCCGCGATCAGGGGGGAGGCCGGCATTTCCTCGGCGGCCCGCCGCAAAGCCGCCGCCGATTCAGCGGTCTGATTCAGAGCCAGGTGACGACAGGCGGCTTCGACATTGGTAAGTGCCTGGCTGCTGAAAATGGAACCGGGAACAGAGACCTTCACGATCAGCAGGGAATCATCCGCCGCGGTCAGCGGGACAGCCAGACGCACAAACCAAACAGCCACAAAGAAAATGATTTGTCTTACTCGTCGCATTGTCGATAGTATGCAGAAGATCGATAATAGGCCACAAGGTCGGAAATAAACACTTTGAACCCGGCTGCCGCGGGAATCGACACCAGCAGGCCCCAGAAGCCGAATAACTGGCCGAAAACAATAATGGACATCAACACGAACACAAAATGCAATCCAACCTCGTGTCCCACGATCTTGGGGTAGAAATACCAGTTTTCAAGCCCTTTGACCACGGCAAACACCAGGATGACGAGAAACAGTTTTTCCACATCCTGGAAGTGGGCGAATCCGATTACGATCGAGATGATCAGCCCAAGGATCGTGCCCACATAGGGAATGATGTCTCCAATCCCCGCAAAAGTGCCAATGAGTATGGCGAAAGGCAACCCGACCAGGCTGAGGCCGGTGGAGTACAACACCACCAGAATCAATACCACGATGGCCTGGCCGCGGATAAAAGAGGAGAGGATGCGGTTCATTTGTCCCAGTTTCTCCGTCACCCGTTGACGAGAACGAATCGGCACGAGGTTCATGACGCCGCAACGGATCTGGTTGTAGTCTTTGATGATGTAGTAGGAAAAAAGGGGGATAAACACCAGATAAACCAGCATAGTCAGAAAATTGTACAAGCTGGAAAAAATGCCGGCGAGGATTTTTGTCAGATCGGTGAGCATCAGGCTGATCGTGCGTTCTACGCGTTCCATGATGTCGATGGTTCCCAGATATTCGGGAAAGTTCTTGGTCAGGTAGTTGCTGACCACCTGGGCCTTCTGGGAAAACACCTGCAGAAGCTGGGGCAGGCGGGTTGCGGCTCTTTCCGCCTGGTTGATCACGTAAGGCAGCAGGTTGATGATGAGAAAAATCAGGGTGACAACCAGCAACACCATCAGGATGGAAGCGATCACCGGGCGGTTGAGGGGAGTACGTGACTCCAGAAAACGGACCAGGGGATCAAACAGATAAGCGATCACCAGCGAAAAGAAAAGCGGAACCGCCAACAGTGTCAAGTGTTTCAATGAGAAGACCACGGCCAGGATGACCAATGTGTACGCTACCAGGGCCACCAGGGGCGGCGGCACTTTGTGTTTGCGCAAAATGCTGTTCACGTTTCCCCCTCAGGGTTCCATGCACTCCGAATTCGGCACGCCTAAGTGTACTTTCTTTCCCCCTTTGAATCAAGTCGTTGCGACCGGGAGCCGGCTTTGACTTTTCATTATGGCTCACCTATAATTTTTTGGGAGGATAAGGTGCAGATCCTGCAAGCTTTCAAGCAATACAATCAGCAAGAACTGACTGCTTTTCCCCTGCCGGTGTTCTCAAACCTGTATAAGCGTGTGTTGGCGAATTGCTATTATGAGTTCAGCCTCGGAGGCGAAAATCATCTTTTTTCTCCCCTTTATTCACGGTTGCGGGGAGAAATCGTGCCGGAATTGGATGAATTTGTTTCTAAAAACGAAGATTTCTTTAATTCCCTGCGCAAATTTATTCTCAGTTCACTGTTTGTATATTCTGCCCTTATCGAAGAAAACGCCTACATCCTGAACAATCCCCAGAGCATCATGATCTGTCGCATGATGCATCAAAAGGAACAACGTTTCGAGGTTAAATTCTACAGCCACTACCAGGATGAACTCTTAAACACCTATAACGATAAGATCTATCTGGGCCGCGACTTTCTCAACTTAAAGAAATTCGATCGCCGCTTCCTGGGATTGAAGAAGTACTTTCTCTCCCTGGTCGAGCAGAATCAGAAAATGCAGGAACGGGCCAAGCACAAACTCCGTTATTTCCAGGAATACAAGAAACCCTACCTGGATGAAATCAATTACCTGACCGGGGACACGGTAAACGATGCCATGGAACGCATGCAACTGATTCCCGAAACCAGCCTCAAGGCGATCTCCAAGGTCAAAGCGGTAGACACACTTGACCATATCCTCTACATCCAGAACCTTTTGCTTGAGTTGAGGGATTTTACGCGTGAATTTGATACCCGTTTGCGCTCGCGCGATGAAGCCAGTTTCGTCAAATACCTCACCAAATTCACAAAGGATCTCAACGACGGCATCCAGTACCTGCGCAAACTCTCCACCCTGTTGCACCTGAAAATATCCAATTACGCCATTGACTGACCGCTCGCGCGCCGGATTGCGCCCACCCTATTTTTCCCTGGAAACAACCGGGAAGCACATCCTTGACGCCATGACAAAGGCGGTCGACCCCGGAGTACTGATCCACCGGGCCGTGAAACGGAGGGGCGACCAGTTAACCATCAATGGCGCCGGAATTAATCTGCCGGATTATTCACGGGTGCACTGCCTGGGAGCCGGCAAAGCCTCGGCGGCCATGTACTTGGAATTGCTGCCCATGGTCCAAGACCGCCTGGCCGGAGGAATCGTGGTGGCGCCTCCGGGCGCCCCGGATATGCCCGGTCCGGTTTCCCTGCTGACCGCTGACCACCCGGTTCCGGGGCGGCGCAGCCTGGCCGCCACGCGGCGCCTGTTGCTCTATGTAGAAGAGCGGATCGGTCCCGGGGACCTGGTGCTGTTCCTGCTCAGCGGCGGGGCCTCCGCCCTGCTGGCCGCGCCCCGCAGCCGCGTTCCCGCACACAAATGGCAACGGCTGAACCGGCACCTCGTTTCCTCCGGTGCCCCCATCAGCGACATCAATTGCGTACGCTCCGCCCTTTCGCGCATCAAGGCCGGCGGACTGGCCCGCGCCATTTACCCGGCTGCTTTATGGACCCTGGCGATCTCTGATGTAATCGGCTCGCATCCGGAAACAATCGGGTCGGGACCCACGGCGCCGGTATCCAAAAACTTCAATCCCGCGGCCCGCAAGATCCTGCAGCGCCATGGACTGTCATCATTTCTCTATCTGTTGGACCCGGCAACGCCAACACTCCGGCCGGGGCCCCTCCCATCCGGAAGGTTCGCGGTTATCGGCGACAACCGGATTGCGTTGGAAGCGGGATGCCGGGCCGCCGCTGAAGCCGGGTTTTCTGCCGGCATTCTCACCAGCCGGCTCCAGGGTTCGGCGGATTCGGCGGCCCGGCGTCTGGCACGGGTAATGCGCAGATTCCTGGATCCCTGCACGCCCCGGGCATGGGTTTTTGGCGGAGAGACCACGGTGAAGGTCAAGGGCCGGGGAAAAGGCGGGCGCAACCAGGAACTGGTTCTGCGCCTGCTAACTCGTGTCGATAACTGGCCCGGTTCGTGGTACGCGGCCTGCATGGGATCAGACGGCATCGACGGCAATTCCCCGGCGGCGGGGGCCTGGATCAGTTACCACGCGGCCGCCCGACTCAAGCGCAGGCAAAAAGAGATGGAGACCGCGTTGCGGGAAAACGACTCCTACCGTTTTTTCCGTAGATTCGGCGGTTTGATCGAGACCGGCCCCACCGGCACCAACGTCATGGACCTGGGCGTGATCCTGCTCGCGCCCGGCGGTCCGGCATCACCAAATCCCGGCCTGGTGAGATAAACAACCCGTATCCTTTACTCTATGTATAGACAGAGACTCACTGAACCGGAATAGCGAAAAGGAGAAAAAATGCCATCCAGATGCGTTAACTTGATTTTGGCGCTGCTTGTTGCAGCGGCGGGGGCCGGTGGAACGGTCGCGCAGGATTTGCGGCTCAAATCCCCGCTGCCGGTCAAACCCGTTGTGATCGCCGGCGAAGTCAGTGTAATCGCGGGCAACAGCGGATCACCCGTCATTTCTCCCTGGTTCAAGGTCACGCGGGGAACGGAACCTGTCTCCAACCTGGTGATTGCCCTGAACGGTCATGAATTAAGAGAAACCATGCCGGGACAGTACGCCGGCATCCGCATCACCTCCATCATACCCCGTCCGGGAATGAAGCTGACATTTACCATCGATTTTCCCGAAAAACCCACGCCCGCGATCGGATTCGCAAGTACGGCAAGAGTAATGGGCACCGCCACCATTGGGTCCATGGCCGCCATTATCCAGCCATCAAACAAGAGCAGTTTAAGTAAAAAAAGCCTGGGGAAAATCCTGACCATCTCCTGGACGGGGGGCACACCTCCCTTTCAGGCTTCTCTTTTAAAAACCACCGGCGGTTCGCCTTTGGAGCTCTTCTCCAGAAACAGCATCCTGGTGCGGACCTGCTCAGCGCCGACATCGCTGCTGGCAATCGACAACACGTATTCAGCCGGAGTCCATCACAAACTGGACACTTTCACTATCCGCACCGGCAAAAATCTTTCCGGAATGGCGATCAGTTCCGCCTCAAAAGTCGTGTTGCGCTTTTCAACGTTTTCAGCTTTTTCCGTACATTAGTCCACGTACCCGTCCTGATTGCCGGCGTGCGCCTGATCGATTCGGCGCATCTTTTCGCGGGATTCCCGTGACGCTTCGATGACCGGATCACCCTGGTAGTACAAACGGCCGTGACTTGTCAGGCGGGCGTTGAGGGTTTGTTCCGCCCAGACCCGGACCGTTCCATGGCTGCTGTTGCGCACCCGGCAATGGTCGGAGCGCAATTGTCCGGCCAGGTAGTCTCCATGACTGGTCAAAGAGACATCCTGTTCCGTCACTTTGCCGGAACGCAGGCGCACCCGGCCATGACTGGTCAACCGTACCTCAATGCTATCGGAAAATAATTCCTCGATGGTTACATCGCCGTGGCTGGTGAGGGATAACGTGAAGTCGTTGCTTTCCACCCGGCCGACGTGGATATCGCCGTGACTGGAAAGGCGGACCACCGCGCCGGGCCCGCTGAGTTCCGGCAGCCGCGCATCCCCGTGGCTGGTAAGTTCCAGATGGTTCAACTGTCCTTTGCGGACCGTCAGAAAGTAACGGATGCCCCGGCGTGAAGACCATCCGCCGTGCAGATCGGGGTCGTTCCGGATCAACAACGTGTCACCGGAAACACGCGTGACAATATGGGGCAAAATATTGTCGTCTCCTTCCACGATCAATTTGACCCGGTCTCCAAGCGTAACAACCAGATCCCCATGGTTGGCCAGACGCACCGCATTGAAATCGGGAGAGATTTGTCGTACATCCGTGATGATGCGACCCGAACCCCGCAATGATTCGAAACATCCCTGCATACTGAAAGCCACCACCAACAGCGGAATCAATATCCGGAAGCGATTTTTCATGGCTCCTCCTGACAAACAGCCGCCTGAAAAAAACAACGATACGGAATCCGGAAAGGTTCCCGCACCAACTCGGATTTCCCGCTGCCAATGGGGAACGGCTTGATTTGTCTTTTTACCCTGGCTTACAATTCACATTGCGAATCCCGGCAGAGCGACGACCCACCCGGGACGCCGCTTGCGAAAATGGGATCCTTCCGGGGTGGAAAGGTGCTTGAGTGGGCAACCTGTGTAAAAACAAATTCGATAAGACGGTGTTGACTCACACAAGAATTTGCGCGGCGGTCCTGATGTTGGTGACAGCCGCCTGGACTTGCGGCTGCAGCCGATCCAATCAACCCCGGAACCTGCTCCTTATCGTATCCGACGCACTGCGCATGGACATGCTGGGCTGTTACGGCGGACCGGCGCACACGCCCCATATCAACCGCCTGGCCCGGGAAGGAACTTTGTTTGAAAACGCATACTGTACGGCTCCCACCACCATGCCCTCCGCGGTCACCATGTTAACGGGATGTTATTCACGCACATTCACTTTTGACCACCGCACCGTGTACCTTGATTACTTGGACAAACGTGTTCCCAGCGCTTTTTTCCGGGTCGGAGACGGTGCGCACATGCTGGCCGAAGCCATGTCAGAGGCGGGGGTTGACACGCGGGTGTCGATGGAAAACGGGCTGGTCCGGATTTGCAACCTGTTGCAGGGATTCTCTCGTTTGCCCGGGAAAAAGCAGTTGCCGGAGTCACGGCGCCGCAAGATCAGGGAAAAACTCGGGTTCCAAGAGGAAAGCTTGGCATACGAAGCCATGTACGGTACTCTGGATTACCTGCTGCACTCAAACCCCGAGCAACCTTTTTTCCTGTTTAAATGGATTTTCGACCCTCATTCCCCATACGACCCCGCGCCGCGTTTTCGCGCCCCGGTGGACGCCGGCACCGTCCCGTTGCCCCACCCCGGGACATTTTATTCTGATTTCAAAAACGCCGCCCTGCGCGCCAAACTGGATAACAACCGCATGAGCGCCGCGGAACGAAACTACGTCACCGCCTTGTACCGCGCCGAGGTGGAGTCCGTGGACGATCGGGTGGGCGCGATCCTCAAGGCGCTCGATGCCGGCGGGCGGCGCAATCGCACCCTGGTGGTGTTTACCTCCGATCACGGTGAATGCCTGGGAGACTACGGCATGTACGGCCACGGCCGCGGGGTGCACCCGCCATTGGTCCGGGTTCCCCTGATCTATTCCGGCCCCGGCATACCCAAGGGACAACGGGTCAAGACAGTGATTTCCCATCTGGATTTGACCCCGACCCTGGCGGAATTGCTCAAGGTTCAGAAGGCTTCACCCATGCAGGGCGTCAGTTACACCGGGATCTTCCGGGGGAAACAACTGCCGGACCGTGAAGTGTATTTTGACTATTTCTCAAATCTGCTGGACTCGTGGACCCGCGTAGACGGCATGTTGAGCGAAGGATTCCAGCTGGTGGTAGACCGCCGGCAGGGAGATCCCGAATTTCACTTGTTCGATCTTTCCGCGGACCCCGCAGCCATGAAAGAGGTGGCCGCAGCCCATACCGCCACCGTGCGCCGCCTGTTCGCGCAATTACAGGTGATCCGACGCAAAAACAGGTTGTTGCTGCTGGAACACGCCGGGCTGGTGAGGGGCGACCTGGATCCCGCGACGGAACGCGAAAAAGCCCGGAAACTGTTGCAAACTCTGGGGTATTTATAGAATAAAGTTGAAAAGTTGAAGAGTTGAAAAGTTGAAGAGGCAAGAAGTTGAAATGTAGGGGCGACCGGCCGGTCGCCCGAACTTGAAAAGAAAGCCGCAGGTAGCAGGAGGCAGTTGCAGCGGTTCGCGAATCGCCCGTACTCTGACTCCTACCTCCTTTTTTCCCCTTGCCAATCGCCCATTGCCATGTCAAAGTTGGGGAGGAAAGAAGTTGAAGGCAAGAGACTCAGCCGCCGCTGATCATGTGGATGGCCTCGACCTTGTCGCCATCGCGTACCACCACGTCTTCGTATTGTCCCTTGCGTACCAGCATGCCGTTGACCTTGACCACGATGTTGGGAAACACGTAGCGCATATGATCCAGGAGCTGTTTTACCGTCATTTGATTTCTTTCGGGAATCTTTGTATCACGGTTGTTCAGGGTGATGGTCATTTCCTGCTCTCCACACACTGATCCGCAAGAGCGGGTTCATCCAGCAACAATTCAAGCACCACGTTGGCCTGCATGTGCGCGACGATCCCGACCCTGGGAGCCAGGGGGGGGAGATCCGGGGACACCTCGCTGCTTTCGTCACCACAGATGATGAGTCGCCCGCTTCTGCGCGTATGCAGGGTCTGGTTGCGCCCATACCCTGCCAGACCGGATGCGGCCACAATCCAGGTCTGCGGCCGCTCTTCCAGGAAGACTTCCACAATCATCTGCTTGGCTTCCGCGCTGTCCAGCGCTTCCACCACCACGGGGCACGTGGAAAAGACCGACAACACGCTTTCCGCAGTCAAGCGTACGTCCAAGGCCGTTACTTCCGTATCCGGGGCCATGCGGCGCAGGTTTTCCTTCAGGGCGTCCACTTTTTTCATGCCGACCTGATCGCAAAAGAAAGCCTGGCGGTTGAGGTTCCCGCGGCTGACCCGGTCAAAATCGGCGATCACCAGGCGGCCTACGCCGCTGCGGGCCAGCGCCACGGCACAGTTTGATCCCAATCCTCCGGCACCGGCAATGCCTACCGAGCAGAATCGCAGAAACCCGAGCGGACGACTCATTGAATGCGGATGCGGGCTCCTCCCTCATGGGGAAGGACCTGACCGATCAGATAAAAAGGCTCCGCTGAAGCTTTGAGTGATGATTCCACCCGGCTCAGCATGTCCGGGGCAATGATCAGCACCATGCCGATACCCATGTTAAAGACCCGGAAACGCTCCTCCAGACTGACTTCGCCCTTCTCCACCAGAAAACGGAAAACGGGGGGGATCGGCCAGACCTGTTCCACCCGGGCGCCCAGGGTATCGGGCAGGATCCTGGGAATGTTGTCGATGAAACCGCCGCCGGTGATGTGGGCCATTCCCTTTACATATCCTTCCTCAATCAATGGTCGCACCGGTTTGAGATAGGAGCGGTGAACCTTGAGCAATTCATCCCCCACGGTTGCGCCCGCTCCCGGAATGGGACTGTTCACGGAAAGACCCTCCTGCTCAAACAGGATATGTCGGGCCAGGGAGTAGCCGTTGGTATGAAGCCCGGTGGAGGGCAAACCGATCAACAGATCACCCTTGCGGATATTGGAACCATCCAGAATACGGCCGCGATCCACCAACCCCACGATGAAACCGGCCACGTCGTACTCGTTTTCCTTGTAGAACCCAGGCATTTCCGCGGTTTCACCACCCAGCAACACGAAGCCGTTTTCCACGCAACCTTCCAGCATGCCGGAAACAATGGAAGAAATCGTGTCCGGCTCCACTTTGCCGGTAGCGATATAGTCAAGGAAGAACAGGGGATCCGCTCCGTACACCAGGATATCGTCTACGCAATGGTTAACCAGGTCCTGGCCCACGGTATCGTGCCGGTCGGCCATGAAGGCCACTTTCAGTTTGGTTCCCACTCCGTCCGCGGATGACACCAGGACCGGGTGCTCCAACTTCTGCTGCAGGGGAAAAAACCCGCTGAATTTGCCGATTTCATTCACTCCCAGGCGGCGAACCATGTCGCGGATTTTTTCAACCGCCTGATTGCCCTTGTCGATGTTTACGCCGGCCCGGGAATATTTGTCGCTTGCCATTTTTGCCTCCGGGAAACACGCCCTCTCTTGAGTCAAATTCACCGGTTATTCTACCCGCAAGCCCGGCCAAAGTCAAAATCCGGGCAAGGCGGCCACTCACCCCACAAGGTCTTTTGGAAAAAGGTCCCGGGGGTTTTTCCGGGGAATCGAAGGCCTGCGGCCGTACAACAAGTCGTCAAAGAAAAGCGCCACCCTCTGGTTCCAGGAATTGCGCGCAATCAGCCACCGTACCAGGCGGTGAACTGCCGTATCCGGTTTGGAATAGGGGCATACACGGATGCAGAAAGCGCAATCCGTACCGATCCGTTTCCAGAAGGCGAAGCAACGCTCCTGGTGAACGGACCAGTGGCGGAAGCCTCGACTTAGCGGTTCTTCTCCTGCGGGAATCGCCCGCGTCGGGCAGTTTTCCGCGCATTTTTTGCAAATGCGGCAGAAATCGGCGACATGTTGATTGAGCGCTTTTCCGGCAGGGAGCGGAGCATTGGTTGACACCACGGCCAGGCGTACACACGGACCATGGACGCTGTGCATGAAAATTCCCATCCTGCCCAATTCACCCAAGCCGGCCGACACCGCAACCGGCACACACATCAACTGGTAATTGGCGTCCGTGTGCGCCCGGGCGTCATGGCCCAGGGCCCTGAGATAATGCGTCAAGATGTTTGCGATCTTGGCACTTTCCACGTACTGGCGCGATGATTCCAGCAATACGGGTAAAGCGGGAGAATGTTGAATCATGCGCATGTCCATGGCAACGACGATCACGATCCCGCGGTCATGCGATGGGTGGATGGCATCACCCCAACCTTCCGCGTGTCGACCGGCATGGCTGTACCAGTGATACGACTCCAGGGCGGCAAATCCCACATCCACGGCACCGTAGTAGCGACCCAGCGAGCTTATGTCCGCGGCCAGCTGCTCCGGCGCGCCGCCGCCGGGCCGCTTTGTCCCGGAAGGAGGATCGCTCGGTTGACATTGGCGGGATCGATCCAGAAATTCGAACGCGGCAGAAGCCATGGTTGCAAAGCGCTGATCGAAATAAAACCCTCCCGGATCTCCCAGTTCCGGAGCCGCATGAATGGTTCGGTCTGTTTCCCTCCAGGCGGGATGGTCCGCGTAGTAGTTCTGAGCCAAACGGGGATGGTACTGGAGTTCGTTGCGCGAAAACATGTGGTCCCGCTCATCCATTGCTTCCGCTCCCGGATCGGGACCCTCCACCTGGAGGCCGCGGGGGAACCAGGGAATCCACGCCACAAAAACGCTCAGGAAAAAAAATCCCAGAAGTACCCCATTGGCGGTTTGAACCAGGGGAAAATGACGCAGTTGGATCAAAACGGCCCAAAACAACACGTTTACCGGGAATGCCGCCAGGCACAGCCATGTAGCCCGCCGTTGTCTCTCCCGGATCGAGGCCTGAATCATCATGAAAACCAGCAGTCCGATGAGCCCGCCGGAAACCAGATTGATCGCCGTCAAATTCACCTCCGGAAATCTCTTTTTGCACCCGGGATTTGCAACCGCCTTCCGGTCAGGGTATGTGCGATGGGAGTCACATCAGGATCCTTTCTGCAGCGATTATAACACAGTCCGCCGCCGGCCTTGCCAGGCATACGCTTGTTTGATACAGTATCCTTCATGACTGAACCCGTGCCGCCGGGCACGTTGCCCATCGATGCATTCCAGGACCAGATCCGCTATCAGGTGGACCATCACCCCGTCGTTATCCTCACCGCCGAAACCGGTGCCGGCAAATCCACCCGGGTGCCGTTGTGGCTGTGGCGGCGGGGAATGCGCGTTCGGGTTACCCAGCCGCGCCGTATCGCCGCCCGTTCACTTTCCCACTACGTGGCGGAAATCAGCGGAACTCCCTGGGGAAAGGCCATCGGGTTCCAGACCGGCCTGGACCGCTGCTGTTCACGACAGACCCGATTGTTGTACCTGACCGACGGAGTCCAGATGCAGCGGGAAATCCAGGCCAAACGAGACTGGGACGTCCTGATCCTGGATGAAGTCCACGAATGGAACCTGAACCAGGAAACCCTGGTGGGAACAGTTCGCGAAAACCTGGACCGGGGTGTCTACCTCCGGGAAAAGAAAAAAGTCGTTGTCATGAGCGCCACTCTGCAGGCGGACCGCCTCGCGCATTTTCTGAATGATGCGCCGGTAATCTCGGTTCCCGGACGGGGATTTCCGGTCACCATGCACCGCCACCATCCGGAATTCATGCTGGCCGATGTGACGCAACTGGTGGAAGCGGGCCGCAACATCCTCGTGTTTCTGCCGGGGAAACGGGAAATCGAGCAATTTGGCGAACAACTGGAGACCGCCCTGAAAGAAGATGGCCTTCACGCCCGGATTCTTCCTCTACATGGAGAACTCGGAATCCGTGAACAAGCCAGAGTGTTTCGCCATTATCCCCAGCCAAAAGTGGTTCTGGCCACGGATATCGCCCAGACCAGCCTGACCATCAGTGATATCGACGCGGTGATCGATTCCGGGCTCAAAAAAGAAATCCAGATCCGCAAAGGCATTGAAGGCCTGTACCCGGTCGACATTTCCCGGGCGGAATGCATGCAGCGGGCCGGACGGGCGGGCCGGGTGCGCAGCGGACAGTACATCCTCTGCGCTGAAAGGGAAATGGATGAGCGTCCGCCTTTTCCCGAACCTGAAATCCGCAGGCTGAACTTGGAGTCCGTGGTACTGCGCATGATCAATTGGGGTGTTTCTCCCCGTGATTTCCCCTTTTTCCATTCTCCAAAAACCGGCTTGATCTCCCGGGCCCTGCAACGCCTCGAGGTTTACGGCGCCATCACCGCCAAAGGTGCCATCACCACGGAAGGCAAACACATGGCGAGCCTGCCCGTATCCATCCCGAGTTCACGCATGTTACTGGAAGCGCGCAAATCTTCTTCCCGCGTGATGCACACCGTGCTGGAAGCCATCGCTATACTGGAAGCCGGCGGTATTGTAAACCGGGATTTCCCCGGAGTTTCCGTGCATGACGGCCGCTTCCAATCCGACATTCTCAACCAGATCATCATCTGGAACAACCAGCGCCAGTTTCGCGCTTATATCCAACACAAGAAACTCGCCCTGGCAAAAGAAATCCTGCGGGAGTTGCGCTCCCGCCTGAAAGTCAAAGCGGTACCTGACGAATGGTCCCCCGGAGAAGAAGCCGACATCTACCGGGCCATCCTGTCTGGCTTCACCGAGTGGGTGTTTCGCCGCTTTGGTGACCTCTACAGCCGCGAAGAAGAGGAGGCCCGGCGCCTGGACCGGCAATCGATCCTGGCCGGCGAACCGCCGGAATGGATCACGGGCCAGCCTTTTGACCTCCTGGTCACCCGTACCAACCCCCATACCGGAGAAGAGGAGCAATTCCAGCTGGCACTGATCACATTTGCGTCCCGCATTTCGCTGGAATTGCTGGAAGACCTTTCACCCTTCAGTTACCGACACGAGCGCTCGGTACGAATCATTAATCATACCGTGGTTGTGCGCCACCGCGTCTTTTTCGGCAACCAGGTAATTGCCGAATACGCGGCCGCCCCGGACTGGTCACAAGCCAATGACCGCGATGCCGCTTTTCCCCACGTGTTGCGTTGGGTCCGCAATCAGAAAGAAGCACTGCCGTTGAACCGGCACCACAAACGCCTGGAAGGTGAGTTTCTGCGCCTTCCCCGAAACCTTGCCCCGAAAGAAGAATCCTTTGCGGATTTCTGGACCCGCTTCCTATACCGTGAGATTTCCAGGCGCTTGCGCACCGACCGGCTGGACCTGTTTTTTCACTTTGACCGCTTCAACGGCCGTTTGCAACTGGACCGCCTGCTTCCCGCTGGAGTGATCCGCCGGCTGCTGGATGCACACTGGCCTGAACAGACCGTTATCGCCGGCAAAAGCGTAAACGTGGAATATTCTGAAAACGGGGCCCGCGCTTGCCTGCCCATACGTGATTTCGTTGATGCCGAGCCTGAAGAGATGTTTCTCTGCACCGGGTTGCCCCTGATCCTCGATCTGGACGGCCGGGAATGCGCGGATTGGGAATCCGCTGTAGAGGCATACAACCAGTGGAAACACGGAGAAGTCTTTTTTCAGCGCTGGCGGTTGCGACGCCGACAAGTACAAATGGAAGACATCGTAGACCTCGATTTCCCCATCGCGTTTGAAGGCGGCAAAGGCAAAGAAAATCAGGCGTTGATTTTCTATACCGCGCCGATACTTGAAAAGGAAGGAATCATCCTGACCCATTTTGCAGACGAAGACAGTGCCCGCCGTCACATGGATGCCATACGTAAAGAATGGAACACCCGCCGGGAATCATTCCGCCGCCGGGAAATCGAGCAGATATTCGAAAAAAAAGGCTGGCGCGTCAAATCCTGACTGTTGCTGCAAGGGGAATTCGCTCCAACAGGGCCGTGAGTACGCTTTGAAAACGCGCGGCGGTACGGGATGCCGTTTCCGTAACTTCTGTGTGTGAAAGCGGCTGTCTACTGATGCCCGCGGCCAGGTTGGTGATACAGGAAATCGCAACCACACGCGCCCCCATGTGACGCGCCGCCACGGCTTCCGGTACGGTCGACATGCCCACCGCATTCGCGCCCAGCGCGGCCAGCATGCGCACCTCCGCCGGAGTTTCGTAAGCCGGACCGGCCATGGCCGCGTAGATTCCTTCGCGCATCGGGCCGCCCGTGTCTTTCAAGACGCGCCGGGCCAGGGCGCGCAGGTCGGGATCGTAAACGGCACTCAGATCGGGAAAACGGGGCCCCAATTCGGAAGAATTCGATCCCCTGAGGGGATTGTCTCCCATCAGGTTGATGTGATCTCGAATCACCATGAGGTCACCTGGCCGTAAGCCGGGACCGATACCGCCGGCGGCATTCGTCAACACCAGGGTTTCGATCCCCATGCGACACAAGGTACGCACGGGAAACACCACGTCCATCATGGAATGACCCTCGTAGAAATGCGCACGCCCCTGCAGAATCACGATGTGCCGGTCTTGCAAACGGCCGCTGATGAGACACCCGGCATGCCCTTTTACGGAAACCGGGGGAAACCCGGGTATGTCTTGAAAAGGGATTCGCGAATCCACGGGAAAATCGCGCACGAAATCCCCCAGGCCGGAACCCAATACCACACCGATGCCGGGGGTTCCGTCGACCATCCGCCGCACCTGTTCCACCGCGGCATCCAGTTTTTCAACCAATGGCATGACACCTCCTGCGGAATCCGTGTTAATCATGCCATACTGAAGCTGACAATGAAACACCATTCGCGGTTGACATCCCCGCGGCCGTCTCCTAGAATGGAGGCAGATTTTTTGCAAGCCCACCATGACAACCTTGACCAGTGAGTTGTTGCAAGCCGCCCGACAAGCACGCGAAAATGCCTACGCCCCCTATTCCAATTTCCCCGTGGGATGCGCGCTCCAATCGGTATCCGGGCGCGTATTCACCGGCGTCAATATTGAAAACGCCTCCTACGGTTTGACCATCTGCGCGGAACGCTGTGCCCTTTTCCGCATGGTTGCCGCGGGAGAACACTTTTTCCGTACCTTGCTGGTCACGGCCGGAACCGCAGAACCGGTTCCCCCTTGCGGTGCCTGCCTTCAGGTTATGATTGAATTCGCGCTCCCCGACAGCCTGGTGATCATGGCCGGCCGGAAAGATCAGGTCATCGAAAAATCCCTGATCGAACTGCTTCCTTTGGGATTCCGTTTCCCGGGAAAAGAAAAACACCCATGACAAGTAGAGCGGAAATCGCCTCCCGTATCGATCATACCCTGTTGAAACCGGACTGCAGCGAGAGGGATATCCGCCGGCTCTGTCTGGAAGCCCATCGGCACCATTTCGCCACAGTCTGCATTCTTCCCCATTTTGTTTCATTGGCGCACGAACAATTGCGCAACTCACAGGTCCGAGTCTGCACCGTAGTCGGATTCCCTCTCGGGGCCAATCGCAGTTCCATTAAAGCCGCGGAAGCCGAACTGGCCGTGACTGAAGGCGCCGCCGAAATCGACATGGTCATGAACCTGGCGGCATTTCGTTCCGGTGACCTGGCCCATGTCAAACAGGACATTCGCTCAGTGGTCCGATCGGTGCCTTCCGGCATCCTGGTCAAGGTCATCCTGGAGACCGCACTGCTCAACGAGGCCGAGATCCGCTCAGCCTGCTCCATCTGCCGCGAAGCCGGCGCCCA
The DNA here is from genome assembly GCA_016926835.1 of Candidatus Aminicenantota bacterium. Classification (GTDB taxonomy): domain Bacteria; phylum Acidobacteriota; class Aminicenantia; order UBA2199; family UBA2199; genus UBA876. Next base: position 19,546 of record JAFGNX010000190.1, read on the forward strand.
CTTTGTCAAGACATCCACCGGTTTTGGTCCCGGGGGAGCCACGGTCGAGGCCGTGCGCGTCATGAAGGCGGCGGTTCGGGATCACATGGGAGTCAAGGCATCGGGAGGCATCCGCACCCTGGAGCAAGTTATGGCCATGATTGCCGCGGGCGCAGATCGGATCGGAACCAGCGCCGGTATCGACATCATTCTGGAAACCGGGAGTTGATCCCGTGAAAACATCCCCGGCCTTTCTGATCGCACGCAAGCGTGACGGAAAGACCCTAACCCGCAAGGAGATCCGGGATTTCACCCATGGAGTCACCTCCATGAGCTGGACGGATGCCCAGGTGGGCGCCATGCTGATGGCCATCTACCTGAAGGGTTTGACCGGCAATGAAATGGCTGACTTGACGAAAGCCATGATGGAATCCGGCGAGCAACTCGAACTCAACGGCATCCCGCCCTGCCGTATTGACAAGCACAGCACCGGTGGAGTGGGAGACAAGGTCAGCCTGGTGTTTGCCCCTCTGGCCGCCGCGGTCGGGATCCGGGTGCCGATGCTTTCCGGTCGCGGTCTGGGACACACGGGTGGAACCCTGGATAAACTGGAGTCGATCCCCGGCCTTGATGTTTCCCTCTCGGTCGATAGATTCCGCCGGGTCCTGGCAGAGACCGGGATGGTCATAGCCGGAGCCGAAGCCCGCATGGTTCCGGCCGACCGCCGCCTGTACGCCCTCAGAGATGTAACCGCCACAATCGACCATCTCGGCCTGATTGTCAGCAGCATCATGAGTAAAAAACTGGCGGTCAAGGCAGACGGCCTGGTACTGGATGTCAAAACCGGATCCGGTGCGTTTACCGGCGACCAGGAGAACGCCCGCAACTTATGCCGGACCATGGTCATGATGGCTGAGGCCGCCGGACGCCCGGTAACGGGATTCGTCACGCGCATGGATCAGCCCCTGGGTATGCGCATCGGCAACGCCCTGGAAGTAGAAGAGGCCCTGGCCGCACTGCGGGGAGAGGGCCCGGAAGACTTGATGGAAGTTACCTTCGCTTTGGCCGAAGCCGCCATGGAACTGGCCCGGATCAACGGGAATCAATCCGATCACAAACACGCCTTGCGGACCGCGATCGATTCAGGAAAAGCGCTGGAAGTATTCGCCCGCTGGATCCATGCCCAGAATGGCGACGCGCGTTGTTGTGAAGACCCGTCACGCCTGCCCCGGGCGTCCTTGACTCAGGACCTGCGCGCATCACGAGCGGGATTCCTGACCACGCTGGATGCGCTGAAAATCGGTCTGGCCGCTCACGCGGCCGGAGCCGGCCGCGACCGCCCGGGTGAACCCGTGGATCCGGGATCCGGAGTGGTTCTGTACCACAAAACCGGTGACCGGCTCCAGGCGGGCGAACCCCTGGCTACGCTTTACTCCAGCAACGCGGGTCGGCTGGAAGCTGGTTTTCAGCATCTCGCCAGGGCCGTTCAGATTTCCGATGTTCCCGTGAAAAAGGAACCCACCGTTCTTTTCCGGATAGACAGACAGAGTTGAAAAGGGAAGAAGTATATAGAGTTAGGATGTAGGGGCGACCGGCCGGTCGCCCTGAAGTTGGGGAGTTGAGGAGTTAAAAAAGGGGCGGGTTTGAAACCCGCCCGTACACTTGATCGCCCAGTCCATTTGCCCCTCGCCTCTCGCCCTTAGCCAATCGCCCACTCTCAACTTCCTCAACCGTTTTTCTTTCTGTTTTTTTACTGAATTAATATTCCGGCCAGGGAAGCGGTCAACAGGGTCACCAGGCTGCCGCCTAGAACCGCGCGCAAACCCAGGGCCGCGATTTCCGCTTTGCGCGTGGGAGCCATGGGGCCGATACCGCCGATCTGAATGCCGATGGAAGAAAAATTGGCGAACCCGCAGAGGGCATAGGTCGCCATGATCACGGATTTCTCAGACAACAGTCCCTGCTTGATTAAATCCACAAGGTTGACATAAGCCACAAATTCGTTCAACACCACCTTGGTGCCGAACAGGCTGCCGAACGCCATGGCATCTGAGGCCGGTACACCGATACCGATGGCCACGTACTTCAGCAACAGTCCCAGCATCAACTCGAGCGAGAGAGGTCCTCCGAATCGCGCCTTCAGCCACGCGTTCGCATGGGTCAGCTCGCCAAGCGAAGCCAGCACGTAATTGAACATGTACACAAAGGCGATAAACACAATCAGCATGGCCCCCACGTTGAGAGCGAGTTTCAAGCCGTCGGCAGCTCCCGAAGAAGCGGCATCCAGCAGGTTGGCGGATTCCCGCTCCACCCTCAGGGTCACCTGTCCCCGTGTGCGGGGCTCTCCGGTTTCCGGGACCAGGATCTTGGCAATTACAAGCGATGCCGGCGCCGCCATCACGCTGGCTGTAATCAAGTGAACGGCGAACGTCAATTGGGCCTGGGCCAGGGGCACACCCTGGGCCTCGGCCAAGGCTCGCCCCAGCAGCTGGATGTAGCTGGCCATCACGCCCCCCGCTACCGTGGCCATGCCTCCTACCATGATGGTCAGTAATTCCGACCGCGTCATGTGGGTGATATAGGGTCTGACCAGGATCGGAGCTTCCGTCTGGCCGATAAAGACGTTGGCGCTGTTTGAGAGCGATTCCGCGCCGCTGGTTCCCATCAGGCGCGACATGATGGTGGCCATGACGCGTACAACCGCCTGCAACACCCCCAGATGGTACAACACCGCGGTGAGGGATGCGAAAAAGATAATCGTGGGTAGTACCTGAAACGCGAAAAAGAATCCCAGGCTATCGTCGCCGGCACTCACAGCAAGGCTGCCGAACACGAAGCGGGACCCTTCCGTGATGAATCCCAGCACGGTGACCACGGCACCCCCGGCCCAATCGACCAGCCATTTAAGCCACCCCAGCGGCGCGAACCAGCCGCCCATGGCTTTCCCGTGGATCACAAACACTGCCAGAACCGCCTGGAGCAACAAGCCCATACCCACCAGGCGCCAACTGATTCTACGGCGATTGGCGGAAAAAGCCACCGCGATCCCCAGCACCAGGATCATTCCCAGAATTCCCCGCAGAATCGACCAAACCGGCATCAGCCTTTCTCCGTTCGGGATACGCGGCGCCTTCAGAAGCGCCGATTCACTGTTTCGTAATAATCAATCATGCGGCGCACGTAACGCCTTTTCTGGACATAGGTTCCCGTAAAGAAACTGCGCTTGAACCCGTGAATCACCAAGTCTTTTAGGTCCTTGGCATCCAGGTCAAAAGCCTCCACTGCGCGCATCATCTCCTGCGTGACCGTGGTGGCCGAAACCGTCCGGTTATCCGTACAGATGGTAACGGACAACTTGTTTTTCATCATGCGTCCGAAAGAATGATCGATCAAGCGGTTCAGTTCCGGATGGGTCTGGAGATTCGAGGTCAGGCACACTTCGATAGTGATGCGCCGGTCACCGATGTACTGAACCAGGTTGTCTACATAACGGCTTCTATCCTTGATGGAGGCGTCCGCGATGTAATCCTCGTCGAAAAGGTGCAACGCGTGACCGAGGCGGTCGGCGTGAAGTTCGGTGATCGCCTGAAAAATACTTTCGGGGCCGAATGCTTCACCCGCGTGCACCGTTTTTTTCAAGAAGTGCCGGTGGGCCAGGGCATAGGCCGGGGCATGGTCCACGGCCGGGTATCCCTTTTCCTGTCCCGCCAGGTCAAACCCGGCAACCGGGATGCCCAGAACATCCCTGGCATGGATGGCCGCCCGCACCAGCTCCTGCGATGCCAGGGAAAAGACCCATTTGCGCTCGGAATTGCAGTGAACATCCAGCAGTCGGTCAAAATAATCGGAAAAACCGGTACCAAACATGCGCATGGCGCAGGCGATAATTCCGTAATCAAAAGCAGGTTCTTTCCCGTCGCAAACCTCCGGTCGCTGGTTGAAAGCCGTCTTGGCACTCTCCAGCCCACGGTTTACGGCTTGAAACACGTCCATGATCCCCATTCCCGGATGCTGGTGCAGTTGTGGCGCGAAACGCACTTCGATATACCGGACCCCCTCCGCCTGGTTATCCTCCGCCAGTTCCCGGGCCACCCGTTCCAATGCCTGCGGAGTCTGCATGACCGCGGTCAGGTAGCCGAAACCTTTGAGGTATTCGCCCAGGTCCGCATACTTGTCTTTGAAAACGGTCTGTTTAAGTTCCGATTCCGTGCGTCCGGGGAGCTCGATCCCGGCTTCATCAGCCAGTTCGAGCAGGGTTTTCAAGCGCATGGAACCGTCCAGGTGCAGGTGCAGGTCGGTTTTGGGAATCCGTTCGATAAATTCACGGCTGATTTTCACTTTTTTATCTCCTTCAGCATGGCGGCGATTCCGGGCTTGTGACGCCGGACCTCTTCATGGGTCAATCCATCGAGTTCGTGCGGAAAGATCAGCCATTTATCCGTACAATGCACAAAAAAATCGGGCTGAACCGAAGTCAGGTTGTTCCCGGGTTTGAAAAACACCACGGCAATACGGATATCGTTGGGGGTATTGCGCCGGCAACGGCTCTGCAGGGTTTCCCGCACAGCCTGAATGCTCAAGCCGGTATCGTACACATCATCCACGATCAGCAAACCGTCTTCGGCATTGATCTGCTCCACAATGTAATCCATGCCGTGCACACGGATCTCACGGCTGCGCCGCGCGATACCGGTATAAGCGGAGGTCCGGATGGCGATGTGATCGGTCTTGATGCCGTTGAAATCGAGCAACTCCTGGACGGCTATACCCACGGGGGTGCCTCCACGCCAGATCCCCACGATAAAAGATGGACGGAAGCCGCTTTTCAGTACCTGGACGCCCAATCGCATCGAATCTTCCAACAAGGTGCCTGCGTCCACAAACAGTTTGTCACTCATGGCTTCCCTCTCCCGAAGAAGGCACAGACCGCAGGTGCTCCCGGATCCGTGCCGCCAGCAACTCCACAGCCACCCGGTTGCGCCCGTCCAACACGACCAGATCCGCGTAACTGCGGCTGGGGTGGACATATTCGCGGTACATGGGACGGACCGTGGCGTGATATTGATCCAGAACCGAGTCCATATCCCGGCCCCGCTCGCGGATATCCCGTTCAAGCCTCCGGGATAAACGGATATCCTCGTCAATATCCATAAACACCTTGATATCCAACAATGATCGCAGCCTGGCATCCGCCAGAATCAGAATTCCTTCCAGGAGAATGACCTTCGCCGGTTTCACACGCCTTCCGCCGACCCGCCGGTGTCGATGATAATCGTATTCGGGAATGACCGCGGACTTTCCCCGGCGCAGGGTCTCAAGATCGCGCACCAGAGCGTCCGTTTCCAGCGCATCAGGATGGTCGAAATTCATTTTCCCCCGCAACCGGACATCCATATCCGATAGGTCCCGGTAATAGGCATCATGTGGAATCCGCAAGATCCGGTCCGCAGAAAAGCACCGGCAGAGTCCGTCTGCCAGGGTGGTTTTTCCCGCCCCGCTGCCACCGCAAATGCCGATTGTCAGTGGTCTTGTCTGCATGATTACGGCCATGGTAGCACCGGCGCCGAATACTGTCAATGCGCTTGTTTCAATGTCCTTTTTCGCTTTGCCGGTCGGCCAAATTGACACTTTTGCCGGGCATCAGTTATAATTTCATGCGGTTGCGTGGGTTTCCGCCCGGAATATCCAGTTTGTTTCAGACGGATCCCAGCCGTGGCAAGGAGACAGATATCAGACCATGGAACCCCTGAATGTCCGGGATATGATCGAGGCCAAGCAGCCGGATTTCTTTCAAAAATACCCGCGCTTCATCAGCAACCTGATCGTTCGCTTTCTCAACTGGCTGCTTCACATCAATGAAGCCAATGAGTTTATCCGTAAGTACAGCCACAAAAAGAACTTCGAGTTCATCGATGAGATCTTTGAGTTTCTGGACTTTTCCTACCTGCTGACCAGCCGCGACCGGCAACGGATCCCATCCGAAGGCAAACTCGTGATCGTCTCCAATCACCCCCTCGGCGCTCTGGACGGATTGGCCATCCTGAAAGCCGTCGGAGAAATCCGCCCGGATATCAAGGTGGTGGTCAACGATGTCCTGGCCGGCATCCCCCAGTTGGCGGACCTGTTTCTGCCCTACAACATCTTTTCCCCTCAGGCCCAGCGTCAGCGCGTCGGCCAGATCATGCGCGCCTTTGCCAACGAGGAAGCGGTCCTTTTCTTTCCATCCGCTGAAGTATCCCGACTGAAAGCCGGGCGGGTGGTGGACGGATACTGGTACAACGGGCCCATTTACTTTGCGCAGAAATACGAAGTGCCGATCCTGCCCATATTCGTAAAGTCGCGCAACTCTCTCTGGTTCTACCTGATCTCGTTTCTGCACAAGAAATTTTCCATGTTCCTGCTGCCCAGGGAGGTTTTCAAAAAACGCGGCAAAAACCTGCACCTGAAGATCGGTGACCCCATTCCCGGGCGCTACCTCAAGCAGAGCCCCCTTCACCCCAATCTGTTGACCAAGATGCTCAAGAAGCACGTCTACAAACTGGCGCGAAAATCCCGCCCGCGCGTTTTCAAAACCGAGAAAACCATTCTTCACCCCGTCAGCAAACCCATTCTCAAGCAGGAACTGGGGAATTCGCTCCTGCTGGATTCACCTGAAGAACACCTGCGTCTGTACCAGGTGGATTTTCAAACCGCCCCCAACGTGGTGAAAGAGATTGCGCGCCTGCGCGAAATGACATTCAGGCGGGTGGATGAAGGAACCGGTGGACGCATTGACATGGACGAGTACGACCAGTTTTACGCCCATCTGGTGTTGTGGAATGAACAAACCCTGGAAATCGTGGGTTCATACCGGCTGATCCGGGTCGCGGAAGTCCTGGAACGCTTCAAGCGTCACCACATCTACACGGCTTCCCTGTTTAAATACACCAGCCGTTTCAACCCGGTGCTGGCCCAATCCGCGGAGCTGGGAAGAAGTTTTATTCAATACCGCTACTGGAACACGCGGGCCCTGGACTACCTCTGGCGCGGGATCGGACTGTACGTGTCCCAATACGACGACCTGCGTTACCTTTTGGGAGCGGTGAGCATCAGCCATTCCTTTTCCTCTACGGCCAAGAGCCTGATCGTCTACTATTTCCAGAAATGGTACGGGGATTCCGAGAATCTGGTGCGTGCCAAGTCTCCTTATATCATCGGCCGGGAGCAGATGGATGAAATGGAAAACACCTTCAGCGGAGAAAGCGCTGAAGCCGATTTCCCCGTTCTTAAACAGACACTGAAATCACTGGGATACGCGGTTCCCGTGTTGTTCCGCCAGTATATCCAGCAATGCCTGCCCGGAGGAGTCCGTTTCATGGATTTCTGCGTGGACCTGGACTTCAATACCGTTGACGGATTGCTCGTGATGGACATGACCCGGATGGACCCGCGCAAAAAAGAGCGCTTCAAGATCACCGGAGCCGGAACAACCGCTCACGATGAATCAAAGTTAAAGGGTTGAAACTCTCTTAACTTCCTTTTTCTCTATGCTCTTCATCATTCCAGGGGCAGGCGCTGGGCATAACACCGCCGGCACACCGAAACGTACTTGTCGTTGCCGCCGATTTCAACCTGAGCTCCCTGACTGACCGGCCGTCCATCACGCATGCGGATCAGCATGGTCGCCTTTTTGGGGCAATACCAGCACACGGTTTTAACTTCTTCAATCTTATCCGCAAATAAAAGCAGGCTTTCACTGCCCGGGAAAAGCCGGTTGCGGAAATCGTTTTTCAATCCGTATACAATGACGGGAACACCGACCTCATCCACGACCCGGGCAAGGGAAATCACCTGAGTGCGGGTCAGGAACTGGCCCTCGTCCACCAATACGCAATCGGGTTGTTGTTGTCTTACCCGTTCAACCACGTCAACATGGTTGTCCAGAATCAACGCCTCACGTTGAAACCCCATGCGCGAAGTAATCAATCCGCGGCCGAAGCGGTCATCCAATGCGGGCGTGCACAACATCACGCGCTTGTTCTGTTCTTCGTAGTTGTGCGCGATTTTCAGAATTTCCGTGGATTTTCCCGCGTTCATGGTTGAATAGCGGAAATAGAGTTGGGCCATGGCGCTACTCCGAAACAGCGGTATCCCGAATCACCATCCGGGGAGCGCTCAGATCGCTGTCCAGCCGGGGATGTTTCCCCAGATAATTCAACAGCACGGATTCCAGCGTAAGATCCTTTCTTCGCGGCTCAACGACAGCGGGTTTGATCTTGTAATACCGGTCAAAATCGTAATCACAGAAAGCAACCCGCAACATCTGGTTATCTTTCAGTAAGGATCCATCCGGCAGACGGCATTCGACACGATCCATCGCCCCGTTTTTATCGCGATAAAAACTGCAGGACAGCCCGGACAGCTGCAGATCAAATCCCTTGCGATATCGCACCCGCTCCAGCAGGAACGTCTGCAACGCGCCGCTGTTGATTCGCACAACCTGGATACCGTTTGCGGCCGCGTGCTTGTACATGGCGCGCACTTGAGCCGTGCCGATTGGAGACCCTGCGGCGATGCGGATACCCGGAACCAGCAGTCGGCTGGGAAACAATGCCACCTGGCTGCCACTCTGTTCCCGCATGGCATCCGCCATCAGGTTCCCTGCCGCAGAAGACGCGCCAAAGGGATTTTTGCCGGTTTCCAGGGGGTCCTCACTGCGGGCCGCGACCGCGTTGACATCACCAGCGAGTAGTTCTTCTTCCACCCTCAGGGCGGGATCATCCGGAATTACGGGCCGCCCTGATTCCAGATACCCGATCACAGCGGCCGCGGTGGTCACTTCCAGTGATTTGCCGGCATCATCGTGTTTGAAATGATACGAAGATGCGATATAACTGTTGAAACCGACCGCGTAACGCCGGTTTTCATCCAGGGGTCTGCCCTGATCATCCATCAGTTCGATCTTCACGATCTTTCCCGCCGCGGTTCTTTTTACCCGCAGCCTCAATCCCGACATCAACAGGTCCACCTTCCCGTGCTTGGTCACGTCAGTTTCGATCAGGTCGCGAATTTCCCGGGGGAAAAGCTGCATTTGCACAACCAGGTTCTGGAAAGGCAGCATCTGGTAAATATCCTTCACCCGGACTGCGCCATTCAGGCGCTTGATGCGCACACCGCCGGCGTTGTGAAAAGCGATGTCCAGATTCAGCCGGCGACACAACAGGTCGCATATCCAATTTCCCAGTTCGGTTTTATCCGCCAGGGGGCGAGGCAGGGTGGCCAAAACCCGCTCCATTACGGGGTTGCTTTCAAATTCCCTGACCATGTTCAGCATATCCGCGGCCGGTTCGACTGTGTCAAGCTGAATGAGCCTGGCTTCGCTGCGGGAAACCGCTCCCTGATGAAGATACAAGTCAATCCGCCCCAGGTAATCTCCATGGGCGCCGGCCTGAACAATCAACACTCCGTTGTGCACTACGCCGGACTCCAGCACTGTGTGCGAGTGGCCGCCCACAATTACATCCAGTTCCGGAAGCGCTTCCGCCAATTGGCGATCACTGGCGTATCCCAGGTGGGAAAGGGCGACACGAACTCCTTCCCCGGTCAGATTCCCGCGCAAAAGCGTGGCGGTTTGTAGGGGATCGCGAAACGTTAGCCCCGTTAAGCGCGATGGATGGGCGCTGGGAATGCCGGAGTCCGGTTCAATCTGGATCAGGCCCAGAATCGTCAACGCAGGACCTTCCTTGGTTTCCATGCGCACAAAGGGTTTTACCGCCGCCCACTTCTGATTCGTTGCGTCCATGTTGGCGCAAAGCATGGGAAACCGCGCCAGGCCGATGAATCTTTGCAACACTTCCTGGCCGTAGTCGAATTCATGGTTTCCCAGTACCATGGCCTGAACCCCCAACGTGTTCAGCAGTTTCAGAACCGGTTCTCCACGAGGTTCGGCCTGGTCCACAACCGGATTGCCGGAGAAGTTATCCCCGGCGCACAACAGATATACATGCCGGTGCTGTCGGCGTGCCTGGCGCACAACCGTCGCCATACGCGCCAGGCGCTCAATGCGGCCGTGCAAGTCATTGAAATGAAAAACAACCACTTGTTCTTCCCCTGCGGGGGGCATGGAATGGTTGTCCGCCCCCGCTGACCGGGGGAAACCAGCGAAAAAACACAAAGCCATGATTGCGGATAAAACGCGCATGTTCGCGTGAATGGATTTCATTTCTCTTCACCGTTTTTTGCTGCAGCCAGGGTCAGGCGCGCGCCGTCATGAAGCCTGCCGTCCACGTACAGCCGATGCCCTTCCGCGTCAAGAACCACCACATTGCCGGCCTGCACATCTTCGAGCGCGACGGCCGAGTAGGCTGTTAATCCATCCAGTACCCGGGCCCCGGTAAACAGGAACAATTGCGATCCATTGATAAATACATGCATGATGATCTCCTCAATGTCGCTCAGATTCTATAGCGAAGGCTTCCACCAAGTCAATCGTTCCTTGACTCCCTTTATGCCGTGTGCTAATCAGGCTTCAGGAGGATTTCATGAAACGCATCCCGGCAGCGGCGCTTTTTCTCCTCAGTGTCGGACTGCTGTTCCAGGCGGAAACCACAGACAGCTACTTTTCCCGCCATTTCAGAGATCTCACCCTCCGCATCGACTACTATCATACCGGCAACCGGGAAACAGACACCATCACCCTGGACCGCATGTACAAAGAGGGGATCTGGGCGGGTCCGGTACATTTTCTCCGGGATGAATTCAACAACGGCCAGTACTATGTCAAGGTGTTTGCGGCGGACTCAAATGAATTGCTCTATTCCAGGGGATTCAACAGCTATTTTTATGAATACCGCACCACTGAGCCGGCGATTCAGGGTCTGAAACGGACTTTTCACGAAAGTGTGCGTTTTCCTTTTCCCCGCCGTCCTGTCCGGATGGTGCTGCAGAACCGGGACCGGAAACTGCAACTCCAAACCGTCTTTACACTGGAAATCGACCCCGGGAAAGATTATTTCGATACCGCGCCGCCCGCCGGAGCGGTTCAAATCGTGAACCTGCTGCTAAGCGGGCATCCCCGCCATTGTGTCGATCTGGCCCTGGTAGCGGAAGGCTACAGACCGGAAGACCGGAAAAAACTGGAGCGTGATTTCGCCCGGGCCCGGGAAGTCCTGTTCAGCCGGGAACCCTTTGCTTCCAACCGTGACCGATTCAACCTGTACGGCGTATTTGCCCCATCCAGGGACTCGGGATGTGATGAGCCCAGGCAAAAAACGTACCGGGATACTGCGGTGGAATCTTCATTCAACGCCCTGGACCTGGCCCGTTACCTGCTGGTGGAAAACAACCCGCGCCTGCAGAACATTCTGTCCCGGGTTCCGTTTGATGCGGTCATCGTGATGGTCAACCACGAACGCTACGGCGGGGGAGGGATATACAACCAGTATTGCGTGTTTACCGCCGACAGTCAAGCCGGCGCTTACCTCCTGCTGCACGAGTTCGGTCATTCTTTTGCCGGTCTGGCCGACGAGTATTACTCATCCCGGGTTTCGTACAACGAGTTCGTTCCTCCGGGCGTTGAGCCCATGGAACCCAACGTGACGGCCCTGCTGGATCCGGCCAAACTGAAGTGGAAACAGCTGGTGAAACCAGGAACCCCCATTCCCACGCCCTGGGAAAAGAAGCATTTCGACAAACTTTCCGCTGCGGAGCAGGCCCGGCACCTGAAACGCGATGAATTCCGCGGGCTTGTGGGGGCGTTCGAAGGCGCCATGTACGCATCGGAGGGCATGTACCGTCCCACCATAGATTGCATCATGTTCAGCCGAAACACCCTGGATTACTGTCCCGTATGCCGGAACGCCGTTGAACGCGTAATCCGCCATTACTGCGGGATCGAACCGTAAGGAAAGCCGCAAATTATCCGGAGCCGTTGCCGCCCGCGGGGGGACGGTAGAGGCGTTCTGCGGCCCGCAACACCCACTCCCTGGGTAAAAAGCGGGTCAGCAGGTGATTGGCACGATTCAGCAACCCGGGGATTGCAAGCGGTTTGCGCTGTTTCAAGCCACGGATGCAGGCTGCGGCGGCTTTTTCAGCTGTCATGTTCAGGCGGCTGTTCCGGGAAATGCGGCGATCCAATCCCGATGACGTGATCATGTCGGTGCGAATTCCGCCGGGAACAAACGTTCCGATAAAGATTGGCGTATGGCGGTATTCCATGCGCAAGGCATCGGTAAACGCCTGGACCCCATGCTTGGTGGTGGTGTAGAACCCTTGATACGGCGTGGGTACAAAAGCCGCCTGGCTGGTTACATTCAAGAGGAAGCCCTCACCACGCCGGTACATGATTTCCACGAACCCCAGGCTCAACTCCATCACCGCGGCCAAGTTGACTTCCATTACTCCGCGGAAGGCATCCATGTCCATAAAAGCCATGGGGCCGTAGCGGGTCATACCCGCGTTGTTGATCAGGCCGAATACCGAATGGTCGGACGCCACGGCATCCAGGAGTGCATGGCGGTCGCCGGCTTGAGACAGGTCGGTACGCAGAATCTTTACATTCACATTGGAGCGGGTACTGATCTCACTTTTCAGTTCCCGGAGCCGGTCTTCCCTGCGCGCACAAAGCCACAAATCAGCGCCTTCCCGGAGCGCCAGTTGAAGCGCCAGGGCCCTTCCCAGGCCGGACGAGGCACCGGTTACCACGATCAGTCGGTTTTTCAGTTCCAGCAACGCCATGGAAAGATTATACCCGAAGAATTTGCACATTGAAAATCGAGCAAATTCAGGTTATATTGGGTCTGCCTTTCCGGGAGTTTTCATGAGCGCACTCGAAACCGCCAAGCCGGAGCGTCGCCTGACCCATATCAACGGTCATGTCCTCTACACGGCTTTTGCCGCCGGATCCAGCAAAATCCTGGCCCACCAGCAGTATATGAACCGCATCAACGTGTTCCCCGTACCCGACGGAGATACGGGAACCAACCTGGCCGCCACGGTGCAGCACATCCTGGATGAAACCCGTCCCCAACGCTCGCTGAAACACACGGCTGACGCCATGGCCAGCGCCGCCCTGGATGGCGCCCGGGGGAATTCCGGTATTATACTGGCTCAGTTTCTTTACGGCTTCAGCCAGAAAATCCGGGAGAACCAGATCAATGTCAAACGCTTCGCAGCCGCAATCAACCGTGCTTTCCAGTGCGCGTTACAAGCGATTGAACGCCCCGTGGAAGGCACGATCATTACGGTGATGCGCGACTGGATCCGGCATGTGGACCGTTTAAAGGAAAGCCGGGATGATTTCGGGCAACTGCTGACAGAATCGCTGAAATCAGCCACGCGGTCGCTGAAGCAGACGCCGGAAAAACTGAAAATCCTGCGTCAGAACAGGGTGGTGGATGCCGGGGCGCAGGGATTCGTTTTTTTTCTGGAAGGCATCAGTGAGTTTCTAAAGGCCAGAAACCCGCGTGCGTTGCTGCGGTCAATCCGGCGCGCCTCCCCGCCCCCGGTGGTAAACGAACCGCTGCACTCCGGGCCGCCCCAGCACCGTTATTGCACCGAGGCCATCCTTGAAGGAAAAGCCATGGACCACAGCCGCATCCGACAGGCGGTTGCCGGTATGGGCGATTCACTGGTTATAGCGGGCAGTCCCGAAAAACTGCGGCTTCACATCCACAGCAACGATCCGTCACACGTGTTCGCGTCCCTTCTCGATTTCGGCCGCATCACGCGGCAGAAAGCGGATGACATGGAAATGCAGTACCAGGTGATGAACCACCGCAAAGCGGATATCGCACTGATGACTGACTCCGTATGTGACATGCCCCTCGACATCATGCAGGACATGCAGGTACACATGGTGCCCCTGAATCTGCATTTTGGAGATACCCGGTTTCTGGACAAGATCACCATGACACCCGACCACTTCTATAGCCGGGTTGAAACC
>JAFGNX010000191.1 GCA_016926835.1 Candidatus Aminicenantota bacterium
GGCCTTGCATACAACACCTCCATGTCTGATTCTATGTCAAACTTATCAAGGTGTCTGCAAAACCGGGGGAACTCCATGTCACCTTCTCTGAAACTATCCAACTCTATTGCTTTTTTACTTCCTGCTCTCCTGGGGGGAGGTTTTCGTTCAGGAAGCGGGTCAGCAGACGGAAGAGGTGCAGGGTGGTGTTTTTGCCTTCGCGGATGCCGTGGGAACGGTTGGGGTAGGCCATCATGGTAAATGCCTTGTCGTGTTCAATCAGCTTGTTGATCAGTCTTTCGGTGCCCTGGTAGTGGACGTTGTCGTCTCCGGTGCCATGGACGATAAGCAGGTTGCCCTCTAACTGGTGGGCGAAGGTGATGGGGGAACCGTTGGTGTAGCCTTCCTGGTTGTCCGCGGGTAAACCCATGTAACGTTCCTGGTAGATGGTGTCGTACAGGCGCATGTCGGGGACCGGCGCCACGGCCATACCGGTCCTGTAAAGGCCGGGGTAACGGAACAAAAGGTTGAGGGTCATGGTACCGCCGCCGCTCCAGCCCCATACGCCGATGCGTTCGGGGTCGATGTAAGGCCGTTGGGTGATCAGGGCCCTTACGGCGGCTTCCTGGTCGGCGGAGGCCAGGATGCCGATCTGGCGGTAGACGCACTTGCGCCAATCCCGGCCCCGGGGCTGAGGGGTTCCGCGGTTGTCCACGCTGATGATGATGTAGCCCTGCCGGGCCAGCAACAGGTACCAGGGGTAGTCGCGGCCGTAGTGGTCGATGACCGTCTGATTCCAGGGTTCACCATACACGTAAAACAACACCGGATAGCGTTTGCTTTTGTCGAAATCGGGGGGTTTGACGCACCAGGCGCTCAAGTGGATATCGTTGCCGATGTCGATGGAAAAGAACTCTTCGGGCGAACGTTCGATGCTGTTCAGGATATTCTTCAAGCCGCGGTTGTCTTCAAAAACCGTAACATCGCGGTGGTCGGGCAGGGAGACCATCGTGGTGACAGGCGGAGTTGAGAAGGTTGAATATGTGTGGAATGCCCACTTGGCGTCGGGTGAAACGCGGTAGCTGTGGGTTCCGGGTTGGTTCGCGGGGGTCAGGCGTTGCGGTTTTTCCGACTTTTCCAGGGAGGCCCGGTACAGGTACTGCCGGGTGGGGTTATTCGGAGAAGCGGAAAAGTAGATCCAGCCTTTTTTGTCATCGATGTGTAGCACCCGCATGACATCGTAGCTGCCGGGGGTGACGCATCGCTGGTCAGATCCGTCGCGGGAAACGACGTAAACATGTCGCCAGCCGTCGCGTTCACTGATCCAGGTGAAGTGTGTGCCGTTGTTCAGCCACTTCAGGTCGTCTATGGCCTCGAGCCAGGCCTCGTCTCTTTCGGTCAGAACCGTGGCGCATTGTTTGCTGTTGATATTGTATAGCATGAGGCGATTTTCGTTCTGCAGGCGGTTCATGCGCTGGAAGATGATCTCCTCCGAAGATGCCGCCCAGTCCATGCGCGGAATGTAGTGGTTGCGCGGGTCGCCCGCAAGTTCCACCCAGCAGGTCTCTCCGCCTTCAACGGAAACGATGCCGACGCGGCAGGCTGAATTGGTGGTGCCGGCTTTGGGGTAGGGAATGGTTGTCAACACCGGGTAGAGGCTGTCGGTGGTGTTGACCAGGGTGTAGATGCCGACGCCGCTGCTGTCCAGTTGCCAGTAGGCGATGTGGCGGCTGTCCGGTGACCAGCGGAATCCGTCACGCAGGTGGAACTCCTCTTCGTACACCCAGTCGAAGGTGCCGTTGATCATGGTTTCGCTGCCGTTTCTGGTCAGGCGTATGATGCGGCGCTTCTGCGGGTCGTCGGAAAGGGTTTGCGCGTAAATGTCGTTGTGGAGCACGTACGCCACACGACTGCCGTCCGGCGAGATCTTGGCAAACATCAGTGACGCGCTTTCCGCGTCCCCGCCGACCTGCCACAAGCGGCCGCTGTTTCGGTTGAGGATCCAGTAATCGCCGCGCGTGTTCTGCCGCCAGACCGGTTTGCTGTTTGTAAAGATCATGAGCTTGCGTCCGTTATTCGACCAGCTGTACTCCTCGATATGGAGGGGTTTTTGGGTCTCGGGGTTGATCAACTGCCGGGCAGACACCAGGATCCTGCCTTTTTTATCGCCGGGTGGGTACTGCACGATGTCCATGCCCTCGAGGCTTTTTGCGGTTGTCTTTTCCAGCCGGGTATAGCCGCTGCCGTCATCCTGCCAGTGGGCCGGGCCGAAGCGTTTGATGCGGAAATCGGGGGAGGCGAAGATGCGCTCCAGGGTCAGTGTTTCCTGTTGAGGTTTGCCGGACCGGTTGTCGGTGGCGGCGCCAATTCGCGGCGCGGAGAGCAGGCAGCAAAGCAGAAACAGGAACGGAATCGATATCCAGGTGCTTTTTTTCATGGTTCTTCTCCTCAGGGCCAAGAGACCGGAATCAAGGGAATGCGGTTTTGTCGAAGACCACTTGCAGGCGCATGCGCCTTTCTGCGCTTATTCAGGTGATTCCAGACTGGCTTCCAGGGTGATGGGAACCGAGGCGAGGGCCATGGAAACCGGGCAGCCGTCCTTGGCTCGGCGGGCATATTCCAGGAATGACCCGGTGTCGATTCCAGGGACACGCCCCCGGGTTACGAGTGTAATGCCGCTGATCTGGAAGCCTTCCGGGCGCTTTTCCATCTTGACTTCGGCCCGGGTTTCAATTTTTTCAGCGGTATGGCCGGCCTGGGCCAGGCCATGGGCGAGTGCCATGGAAAAACATCCGGCATGGGCCGCGGCGATCAATTCCTCGGGGTTGGTGCCTTTTCCGGACTCAAAACGGGAGTGAAAAGAGTACTCCCCAGAGAAAGCGCCGCTGCCCAGGTGGATGATTCCTGTACCCCGCGGCAGATCCCCGCGCCATTCCGCTGTTGATTTGCGAATAATCATTTCTGCCTCCCTGAACCTATTTTACAACGTAGAATAAAACATTGCATCTCGGCAGGATCCGGACCGATTGTTGCGTGTTTACCCGGATCTTCCGGATGCTCCGTTCCTTTCGATCAGGCGCCGTGGCAGGGTAATCAGCCGCGGCAGGTAAATGAGCATGACCAGCACGATGGCGGCCACGCCGGGCCAGACCGCCCACGCGGGCAAGTTGGGCGGGGACAACGTAATCAGGGAGAGGATGCCGCGGATCATCAACAAAAACATCAGCGACATGGCCGCCGCCATGGCGGCCATGAACTCGGCCGTCAGTTCCCAGTAGGGGGCCTGACGTTCCGGCGGCAGGGAAAGGATTTCCGTTTTGCGTGGCATGTTGATCCACCGGGGATGACGGCGCATCCAGTTCACCCAGAGTCCACCCGCCAGCATGGGCAGGGTGGCCAAAGTGACTATCAGCACCATGATCACCAATTCGATCCGGGAACCACTGCGACTGGGGGTCCCGTTGGAATCGAATTGCATCGGTAATTCATCGGGCAGTTGCGGCCAGGCTTCCACCAGCGATATGGCCATGAGAATCAGGAAAACCACGGCCAGGCCCGAGAGAAATCGCCTTCTGCCGCCCATTTCTTCAGTCTGTTGCGCATCCTCAATCATTACCGCCTCCTGTGGTGGCAGCGCCTCAATCGGACCGGAATCAGCATACCCTTAAGAAAAGCGTCTGGTCAACCCCTGGGGTGAGTGGGGAGTCCATGCAGTGATAGGAGGATGCATGGGATGCTTGCGCTGGGCGGTAATGCTGGTAATGGGTTTGTTTGTTGGCGGCCTGGTAGCGGAAGCCGGAAACGGGATCAATGCCGAAACGCTTAAGAACCTCGATCCCCTGCGAAGTGATGTAGCGGATTTCCTGGATGATGACCCGGGCCCGGTTCTGGTTCAGGGATTATCGGAGTTTCGTCGGGGCAATTATCCGCAGGCGGCGCGCTGTTTTCTGTACTTGTTGCGGCGGGACAGTGACAATCCGGAACTGATGTTTCAATTGGCCGAGTGTTATGCCCGCTGGGGTTACCCGGATAGGGCCGCGCGATTTTTGCGACACGCGGTCAACGCCGGTTTCGGCCCCCTGCA
>JAFGNX010000027.1 GCA_016926835.1 Candidatus Aminicenantota bacterium
GAATCCACCACCCTCATGCACCTGGCCCGGGAAGGCGGGTTGGTTGAATCCCTGCGAGATTTTGCCCGCCGCGGCGCAATCATGGGGACCTGTGCCGGACTGATCGTATTGGCGCGTCGCCTGCTGGGATCCTCCATGCAAACCCTGGATCTGCTGGATATCCTGGCGGAACGCAACGGCTTCGGCCGCCAGGTGCAGTCGTTTATTGACCACGTGGACCTGGACCTGGATGGACAGCCAGTTCAGGTGGAAGGGGTCTTCATCCGCGCGCCGCGGATCCGTGAAGTGGGTTTGGGCGTCGCCGTGCTGGGGCGCTGGCAAAACGAAGCGGTCATGGTGCGTTCCGGCCGCATCCTGGCCTTAACCTTTCACCCGGAATTGACTGCCGATACCACCATCCATCGCTATTTCGTGCAAAACATGGTGCCGGATTCAGCCCACAACGCCGGCGCCGCCTGAAAGCCGCTTCTATCTGAAAAAGGGATTTTCCAGGCACTTATCCGCCTGGAGTGCAGAGGGTATCCTTGAAGAGCTCCGCCCTGGAGATGTGGAACGTACAGGAAATCTCTCCACGGGTACGGGAGTCAAAATCTTCACCACGAAAACCGATGAGCAGGCGATCCGTCCGGGGGGTTGAAATTTCCAGTTTCGACATGCGCGGGTCGTTCCGGAGGATGTTGATCAGCGGTTTGGTGGGGGTGAAGACCGCGAAACGTTTTTGCGTGATGACCAGACTGCCGGGGAAGGCGACGTGTTTATGCACAAAACGTTTGCCCGGCGCCCGGTAATTGCGGTAATAGACCCGACATGCCAGGCCTTCTTCGGCCAGGACCATGCCTTCACTCTGCAGCAGGGAGCGATAGCGCCGGGGAATCTTTCCCAGGCCGAACAGGCGGAACAGCAGGCTTTTGGACATCAAAACCAATAATAACCGCAACAGTTCTGGAAGTAAATGCGGAAGGGTGCGGCCCGGAAATAGGGGATGGGCGCTTGATCCATGTCGCGTCCTAACGTAAACTGAAAAGCATCATCAGGCTCCATGCGCATAAACGATGTTCGATTTCAGTCGGAAAACGGCCGGTCTGAATTGAGCGCCAGTGTGCGGCCCGACCATCCCCGGGCAGGAAAATCGCGGGTCTGGTTTCGTTTTCCAGCCGCAACTTCACCCGATCACGCGGGTGATGTGTTCTTATGCGCTTTCCTGGTGCCTTGCATGCAGGCCGGCGAAGACCTGGATGTCGCCGCCCCGGTTTCCCCGCGCCTGCGTGGCGCGGTCACCCGAATCCAGGATATCCTGCTTGGCTGGTATCCGGGTTTCCGCCGCAGCCGGCTCACGGCTCGGGTGGGAAAAGATGCCGCCTTTAGCGCCATCCATACGGCCGCCTGTTTTTCCGGGGGCGTGGATTCGCTTTATACCCAGTTGGATCCCAACCTGAAGGTAGATCGCCTCGTACTGGTGCATGGCTTCGAAAACCCGGTCTCGCGCAGTGACTTATTAGAGACCACGCTGCAAGCGGTTGAGCCTCAGGCGCGCATGCTGAAACGCCGCGTCATGGTGGTGAAAACCAACCTGAGGTCACTGGCTGACCGCAGCTTTTCCCGCTGGGGACCCCGCTTTCCCGGCAACTTTTTCGGCGCCTGCTGGCTGGGCGGGTTCCTGGCCGCGATCGCCCATTGCCTGCGGGCGGAATACGGCCGGTTTGTGATTCCCGCGTCACTCAGCCCGGACGCGCTTAACCCGTACGGTTCCCATCCGCACCTGGATGGGCTGTGGTCGTCGGATGCCGTCCAGGTTATCCACCATGGGGCCGAAGCCGGGCGGATTGAAAAAATTCGCAGTATCACCGGGAGTGCTCCCCAGGCGGCGGAATGGCTGCAGGTGTGCGAATCGAATCCGCCCGATCGGATCAATTGCGGTGACTGCGACAAGTGCCTGCGTACCCGGCTGGCTTTGCGCCTGGCGGGCGTCAAGGAACCCAATCACGCGTTTCCCGTCCCGCCGAAATGGGCGCGATGGCCCCTGGTGGCGGATCGCGCCCGCTGGAATCGCGAGTACATCGAACTGCTGCGGTGGTGCGCATATGAAAAAGAGCCCCAAGCCGCTTCGGCCCTGGAAACCATATTGTCGCCACCCCCGTGGTGGCGCGACCTGCGCCGTCATTCCCGCAACCTGGTAAAAATGGCGGCCCGGCTTTATGCTCCCGGCCTGGCCGGATGGATGCTCAGAGAACGACATCGCGAGTGGTAGCCGGTATCCCTTCAATTTTATTTGCCCATGCGGTAATATCTGCGGGGAGGCGATACGATGGCACGAAAAGATAAAAAACTGTCCCGGTTTATGATTCCCCTTGTAATGGCCCTGTTCCTGGCCGGCGCTTGCGGCAAAGATGTTGTCAGAGAAGAGACGCCGCCGCCTCAGGATTCAGCCGAACCTGTGGAAGATGTCGCTTACGCGGAGCCGGAAGCCGAGGCGGAAGTATCGGCACCGTCCGTTCAGGTCGGCGAGGACCTGGGAGAACCCTGCGCGAAACACCATTACATTGTGGCGGCCGGGACGAGTGCGAACCTGGATTTTCACGTGTTGATGAAACGCGAGATCTATGATCTGGAATCCTATGCCAATCGCCAATTCACTCTCGAAGATGTGTCCGTAAAAGACAGCAGCGACAGTTGGGATGATCATGGAGTTGTTCGTGGAGAACCCGGTTTTTACCTCGAACCCGTAGACACGTACGTGGAATTGTGGGGTGTACGCCTGGAGGAGTTGCTGGAGAAAATGGCAGAAGAACCGGGCAAATTGAATTTCATCGGCCAATCATCGGGAGGGCGTACACAATACAAAATCAGTGTAAATTCAGAAGGGTTCGGGCTTTTCACGCGGCTGGGCAATTGGTGGCCGGAAGAGAAAATCGCCCAGATGAGTGAAGACCAGGTCTACGAGGCTCTGGGAAACCGCATGGAAGTGGTGCATACCCACCACCGCCACGGCCAGTTTACTTTTCCGGTGGAGCGCATATCGGTGAATGCCCGATCGTATATCCTTACCATCAC
>JAFGNX010000192.1 GCA_016926835.1 Candidatus Aminicenantota bacterium
GCCGGAGGAGGGACTCGAACCCTCACGAGGGCTGTTCCTCGTCAGATTTTGAGTCTGGTGCGTCTGCCAATTCCGCCACTCCGGCAGCCGTGCCCATTATACGCCGGATTTCGGCGCCATGTCAACAACCAGTTGGAGCAGGTTGAGGAAGTTGAGATAGTTGAGAGGGGGAAATCCAGTTCGTTTTTTTTACATTCTGCAGAGCGGTTCACGAACCACCCTCCTGTCACCTGATCCCTGACGCCTTCTCTCCAGCTCTCAAACTTCCCGTTCCGACTACCTCTCCTACAACTCCGTCTGGGCCTTGAGCTCCTTGCGGTAGTGATCCAGGATGGTGGATTTAGAGATCAGTCCAAGAAATCGCTTGTTATCCACCACCGGCAGGCTCCACGCGCCCGTACGGTCAAACAGGGCCAGCACCTGGGGCAAAGACTCGCCGGGGCCTACAATCGGCCCTTCGGAATGCATCACCTCTTCCACCAGCACGGTGCGGGCCAGGGCGTCGTCAAACAGGAACTCCTTGATGTCGGCAAAGTTGACCATGCCCAGAAACCGGCCGCTGGCTCGGTCTTCGACCGGAAAATGGTTGCGCCGGGAACGACGAATGCGCGGAATCAGTTTCGCCAGGGGCATATCCGGATATACCGGAATCAGGTCCCGTTCCAGCAACTCGGTCATGGGGATATCCGCCAGAATGCGGGCATCCGTACGTGGACGCAGCAACAGTCCTTTTTCCGCTAATTCGTATTGGTAGATGGAGTGGTTCTCGGCCAGTCTTACCAGGGTATAGGTTAAAAAAGAAACCACCAACAGGGGAAGGATGACGTCATACCCACCCGTTATTTCCACGATGAGGAAAATTCCGGTGAGCGGCGCGCCCAAAGTTCCGCTGATGGTTCCCGCCATGCCGGCCAGGATAAACAGGGGGGCCGCGGCAAAGGCGGTTGCCGGAAACAAGGTGCACATGAAACCGTGAAAGAGATACCCGGTCAAAGCGCCGATCACGAGTGATGGAGCGAACACACCGCCGGAACCGCCGGAACCCAGGGTCACGGCCGTGGCCAGGATCTTCATCGGGACCAGGACCAGCATTACGCCCAGGGCTTGTCCTTCTGCGCCATCCAGGAGTGAACGAACCAGGTGGTATCCCTCACCCCGCACTTCGGGAAAGACAACCACCACACATCCCACCAGCAGTCCTCCCACGACCGCCCGGGACAGGGGGTGCGGCAGCAACCGTGCCAGCCCGTGCCCGCCCGATTTCAGGGCGCGGATAAAGAGAATCACAAACAGGGCCACCAGAATGGACATGGCCGCAACGGCGATGATATCCAATGGCCCGGCCTGCAACGGCCGGTGACGAAAAGGGATTTGATTGCCGTGGAAAAGGCGGCTGATCTCCGTTCCGGTGACTGAGGCAATGGCAACGGGCAACATATTTACCGGGGCCCATTCCCCCAGAATCACTTCCATGGTAAAAATGATGCCGGTAACCGGGGCGTTGAAGATAGAAGCTATGGCCGCGGCAGCTCCGGATCCGGTGGCAGCGACACGGATACGGTCATTGGACCGCAGCCAGGCGGCCACGCTGGAACCGATACCGGCTCCAGAGATTACAACCGGCGCCTCAGGCCCGGCGGAACCACCACTGCCAATGGTCAGGAAACTGGCTACCAACCGCGAAAACACTGAATGTCCAGGCAGTCGCCCTCCCCGGGCGCTTACACTGAATATCACTTCAGGCACGCCATGGCCTGACCTGTCGCGTACCGCGTACCGCAGAAACGACACAGTCAGCAGGATCCCCACAGCGGGCAGAAACCAGTACAGGCCCGGGTTAAAGCGAGACAGCCATCGGGGAACATATTTCAGGGCGTAGTTCAACCCCAGGGCGGCGAATCCGCTGAACACCCCCACCAGCACCCCGATCATCACGAGTTGGATGCGATGGTCCAGGTTGCCGACTTGCTGACGCAAAGAAAACATGCCTTATTCCGATCCGCTCGCAACAGAAAAAGTGTCTTTTTCCCGATCGCGGATCAGCGCCAGGACCTCTTCAGGCGATCGGCATTCACGCAGGCAACGGCAAAAATCTTCGCGACGCAACAAGTACCCCAGGCGGGACAACAATCCCAAGTGGGTGGGACTGTCCGGACTGAACATGACGAACAACAGGTCGACCGGCAGGTTGTCCACAGCGGCAAAATCAACGGGTTGACACAGAAAGAACACGGTAATCCGCGGCCGGGTCACGTTCAGGGCACACATGTTGCGGGGATGGGGAATGGCCACGCCGCGGCCGATTCCGGTTGAGGCCAATTCTTCGCGGGCCAGCAATTCCTCAAGTACTTGATCCCTCGACACTGGGGGATCAAACCGCAAACGCTTCGACGCGGCCTCGAGTACGGAGTAGATATCACTCCCTTCCAGGTCAAATTCCACGCCGCCCGCGACTACAGCCTGGAACAAGCGGTCATCTCTCTCCGAACCCCCCGCGTCTTCCAAATCGGATCGGATGATGGTCAAGTCATGGGAATGCGCCCATGCCACCAGGTCTTCGCGGCGAAATCGGATGCCCTGACCGCTAAACTTACAGGGAATCTTGCCCTGGTGCACCCAACGCTGGACCTTGACCACAGGAATCTGCAGTAAGCGGGCCACATCGGCAACATCCAACCAGTTACGATTTTTGGACATTCATACTCTTTCGATCGCAAATACAGGCAAACTCAACGGTATGTAGCCAGGTCGATAACCTTGGCCGGTGGATCCTGGTTCAGGAAATAGGCGGGTAGACTGCTCAGGGCTTTCCGGGCACTGTCTTCACTGCTGAAGCGCCCCCACATGACAAGGTAACAGGTGCGGTCCCCGCGTTTTCGGGGCAGCAGAAAGAATCTGTCCGGTTCATGAATGCGGCTGAACGCCGCGCCAACAGATGCGGGCAGACAATCCAATTCGAGCAAAATAGAGAACCCCGACATCTCATCCGCCATTTGAGACCGCCATGTTTGCGCTGCCTCATGATAGCGCCCATTCCGCAGCGACTGCAAGGGAGCACCGCTGCTGGGAAAGGGCCGGGACGTTGTCGGAGCTTTTTTTTCCACTTGTCCTTCTGGTTTCGAATCTGTTTGGACAGATTCGATTTTCTCACCTGCACGCATCCGGGCCGCCACCTGGGGTGGGGATTTCTCTTTTATCGGGTCTTTTCCCGGGGCGGTTGCCCGCTCTCCGGGTCTTCCGGTTTCAGCCGTGCCTTTTTGAACAGTGCGAATGGCATCCGAAGCGGGAATGTTTCCGTTTCCGGATGTCAACAAAAGAAAGATGGCTCCGCTGGTTACCAGAATGGCAAATATTATGATCAGCAGCAGGTTGACTTGCCGGCCCTGACGGGTTTCTCTTTTGATCATATCATCCACGCTCGTTTCCGCAGAAGCTTCCTCCGGAATGGAGAAATCCAGCTCGCTTTCGGGTTCTTTCCCGATGGCCAGAGCAGGCGAATCCGGACTTGTTTCTCCTCCGTTCAGATCAGCCCCATCCAGA
>JAFGNX010000193.1 GCA_016926835.1 Candidatus Aminicenantota bacterium
ATGTGATTTCTTTGCAGCAAAAACTTGGAAAATGCCGCGTAAAATTGGTCCGTATTCGCGTACGCTTCACAATCGAATACATCCATGGCATCCAGATGATCGATGAGATTCATTCTATTTTCCTCCAGATATCGTCTTTTGTTTTCCACTGACAGTCCGGACCGGCTGAATGCAGGACCATTGTCAACGTGTCGTCCCGATCCAGTCTGAAAGGCATGTTCCAGGGGTCCATGATCTCCTGGCGGTGGCGGATGTAATCCGGGATCAGCAGGTCCAGCAGTTCCGGATATTCTCCGTGATCCACAAAATAGGTGTTTAACGCTTCTCTAATGCGGACCAACCGGGTTTGCAGCAACATGATCTTTGCCTCGTTTGTCAGGTTGCGCTTTTGTTCGACAATGGTTTCGCCGTCGTTGTTGCGCAAGGTGTAGATCATACCGATAATCACCACGACAACCAACAATCCGATCACCATTCCTCTCATGCGGCTATTCTAGCCCACAGAAAAAAAAAAGCCAATTCATTGAAATGCTCCCCTTTCTGCACGGCGAACCCAACCATGCTATAATCACGATTATGGCCGATATCGAATCAACTCGCATTCAGTTGCTGCGGCAACTGGAAATTTTTGCCGATTTGGATGCATCGGATATCTTTCGTCTGGGCAATCTGTTCAAGGAACGGGTGTTTGACGCGGATAGAGAGATTTTCGCGGAAGGTGACGCCGGCACATCGATGATGGTTGTTGCCTCCGGTACGGTGCGTATTTCACAGAAACCGGATGCCGATTCCGAGGAAGCCTTGATTCTGCTCAAAGCCGGTAAGGTTTTTGGGGAGATGGCGCTGTTGGAAGAACTCCCCCGCAGCGCCACAGCCATTGCGCACACTCCGGTGATGCTCATGGAAATCTCGCGGGAAGAATTTTTGCAGGACATCAGAGAACATCCGCGTTGTGGTGTTCGCATCCTGCTGCAACTGGCGCGTACCCTTTCCGCGCGTCTCCGGGAAACGGATCTGAAGTTGAAAACCTTTATCAATCTGGCACGGTGGATATAATTAAAGTAGAAAAGTTGAAGAGGGAAGAAGTAGGGGCGACCGGCCGGTCGCCCGGAAGTTGAAGAGGGAAGATGTTGAAAAAGGGGCGGTTCGCGAACCGCCCGTACACGTGTCAAACCCTGATTCCTGTCACCTTAAATCCTGTTAAGGGCTCAAAGGGTTTACTATCCCCTCCGGTTTGGATACAATCGTTTTTAATACAACGGGTCCAAGCCCGTTCCACCAGGAGGCGGATAATCATGAGAACCAAATTGATCTTTGCCCTGATTGTGTTGGGGATACTGATATCTTCATCCGGATTGCCCGGGTGCACCAATTTTCTAATTACGCGCGGGGCATCCGTGGACGCGTCGGTGATCGTGACGTATGCCGCGGATTCCCATGTGTTGTACGGTGAACTCTATTATCGTCCGGCCGCGGTTTACGCGCCGGGGACCATGATGGATATTGTGGAGTGGGACACGGGCAAGTTTCTGGGGCGCATTCCCCAGGCCGAGCGCACCTATTCCGTGGTGGGAAATATGAATGAACACCAGGTGGTGATTGGTGAAACCACGTACGGAGGACGCAAAGAGTTGCGCAATCCCGAAGGCATCCTGGATTACGGCAGCCTGATGTATATAGCCCTGCAACGTGCCCGTACCGCCCGGGAGGCCATCCGGGTGATGACCGATCTGGTGGCGGAGCATGGCTACTGCAGTTCCGGAGAGTCCTTTTCCGTGGCTGATTCCCGTGAAGCCTGGATCCTGGAAATGATCGGCAAGGGGCCCGGCCGCAAGGGGGCCGTATGGGTGGCTCGCCGCATTCCCGATGGTTTTGTTTCCGCGCACGCCAACCAGGCGCGGATCCGCCGTTTCCCATTGAAAGAGCCGAACAACTGCCTGTACGCCGCGGATGTAATCGAATTTGCCAGGGAGATGAAGTATTATTCAGGCGCCGACGCGGATTTCAGCTTTGCCGATGCGTACGCCCCGGCCGATTTCGGTGCGCTGCGGTTTTGTGAGGCCCGGGTCTGGAGCATGTTCCGGCGAGTGGCTCCATCTCAAAACTTTTCCATGGACTACGTGACGGGCAAGAGTGAAAATGCCGAGCCGCTGCCGCTGTGGATCCGTCCGGATCGAAAATTGTCCGTCCGCGATGTCATGGAGTTGATGCGGGATCATTTCGAAGATTCGCCCATGGACCTCAGCAAAGGTGTCGGAGCCGGTCCGTATGCCCTCCCGTACCGCTGGCGGCCGTTGACCTGGAAGGTGGATGGGAAAACCCATTTCAATGAACGGTCCACCGCCACCCAGCAGACCGGATTCTCTTTCGTCTCTCAGGCTCGCGCCGGCTTGCCCGATCCCATCGGCGGCATCCTCTGGTTCGCGGTGGATGATACCAACAGTTGTGTATATGTGCCCATGTACTGTGGCATTCTGGATGTTCCCCACGCCTACGCGGTCGGAACCGGGGATTTCAACCATTTTACCTGGGATTCGGCTTTCTGGGTGTTCAATTTTGTTTCCAACTACTGTTACCTGCGTTATTCTGATATGATCCGCGATGTCAAAGCGGAACAGCAGCGTCTGGAAGGACAGTTCCTCTCCGAAATCGCCGCAATTGATCAGGCGGCGGGACTTCTACACAAGGACTCACCTCGCCGGGCACGGGAATACCTGACCCGCTTCAGCCTGGATGTGGGACAAAAAACGGTGTCCACCTGGCGCAAATTGGGTGAACGGCTGCTGGTGAAATATCTGGACGGAAATGTAAGGGACTCCCAGGGGAATGTAACCCACCCGGGTTATCCGGAAAGCTGGTACCGGCGCATTGCTGAAGAAAGCAAGGGCTTCCTGGCGGTTCCGGAAGCTGAGCAGGAGTAGTTTCAGCTTCACGGGCAGGATTGCGCGGGGCCGGGCGCGCCCAGCCTTTTGCCCTGCCACGTATCCCGCTCGCACATCACCTGGCGAATGCGGTTCAAAGTGGCGGCTTTGTCCAGGGCCCAGTCGGGAGCCACAAAGAGCTCTCGGTTCCGTTCCCCGGTCAGCCGATGCACCACGATGTCCGGATCCAGGTATTCCAACATGTCCACCACCAGTGAGATGTATTGTTCCCGGCTGAACAGGGGGACAACTCCACTCAGATAGAGGGACTCCAGCCGGGTCCGCCGCAGCACATGCAGCATATGGAGTTTGATTCCGCGCGGTTTGATGCGGTTCATCTCCTGAATCGTGGCCAGCATCATTTCCCTGGATTCACCCGGTATGCCCAGGATCAGGTGCACCACGACATCCAGTCCGCAGTCTTTTAAGGCCTGGAAAGCGGACTGGAATGCCTCAAGCCCATGATGTCGATTCAGGTAATTCAGGCTGGTTTCATGAATGGATTGTAACCCCAGTTCCACACATACATAGGTTTGTGCGGACAGTTCCGTCAGTACCTGCAATACATCCTTGTGGATACAATCCGGGCGGGTGCCGATAAACACGCCTTTTACCTGGGGAAAACACAGAGCCTGCGCGTAACGTGCGCGTAGGATGTCCGGAGGTGCATAAGTATTGGAAAACGCTTGAAAATAGGCGACAAAGGCAGCGCCGGGATGGCTGCGGATATAGGACTCGATCTGGGCGTCAATCGGGGGTGGATTGCGCAGTAGCGGACCGGAACCGTATCCATCACAAAAAACGCATCCCTCACGATCCAGGGTGCCGTCCCGATTGGGGCAGGAAAACCCGGCGTTCAGGGAAATTTTTCGAATTTTCTGCCCAAATTTTTGCCGGAAAAAACGATTGGCCGCAAAATAGCGATCATTCATTCAAAAGTTGAATGATGGTTTCCAGCAATTTGTTTAAATCCACGGGCTTTTCAAAAAAAGCATCCACGGTTTCCTCCCCCATTACCTGCTCAACTTCCTTCCTGGAGTATACTCCCGACAAAATAATGGTGGGGATGAACCATCTGGTTTTTACCGATCGCGCCAAATCCAGTCCGTGTTCACCGGGCAACAGCAGATCGGTGATTACCAGGTGGGGGACTTCAGATTCCAACCGGGCCAGTGCCTCGGAACCGCAATGCAAAGCGGTTACGCGGAACCCCTTCTCTTGCAGAAACTGCGAGATCATCTCCCGGACTTCCGCGTCGTCGTCGACAATCAATATGCTGTGTTCAGCCATTTTGATTCACCCTTTGATAAACCAGGAAGTACTCGTCAAACGACCAGAGTACGAAGGCCACGGACGTGACGGCGAAGAACTGCTTGAAAACATGCAGATCAAAGTTTGGGTTGAGGTCGATGATGTAGATATAGATCAACAGGCTGACCAGAAAAAAAGTGATTTTTCCAAGTGCGATCGAACCTTTGATCAAGTGCTTTTTCCTGTACAGTACTGATGATACCAACAGGATCAACACATCGCGGGTAATGATGGGAATGGTGAGCCAGAGCGGAAAATCGGCCACAATGCTCAAAGCCAGAATCGAAAACAAGGTCAGCAACTTGTCTGCCAGGGGATCCAGTATCTTACCCAATTCCGATTCCAGGGAAAATTTGCGGGCAAAGTAGCCGTCGAGGAAATCCAATCCCAACGCGAAGGCATATACAACCAGCAGCCAGGGGTAGCGTGCGGGCGAGTAATCCAGAATCCAGATAAACACAGGCGGTATCAGGAGCAGACGCATGCCACTG
>JAFGNX010000194.1 GCA_016926835.1 Candidatus Aminicenantota bacterium
ACCAGGGAAACATCTACGTGTTCGACCTCAAGGTACGCAAATTTTTCAAGTACGACAAAAACTTCAAGCTGGTCCGCGTGTTTGGCAATACCGGCCAGGGCCCCGGCGAATACGCCCCCGGTTCTTCTTTGCTGATGTTTGATATCGACAAAAATGATTTTCTGAATGTGATTGATCACATGGGGCGCAAATATTTGAAATTGGATGGCAACGGACAATCCATTGATGAATTTCGATTTCAAAATCATTCGGTCGGCCCGGCACATCCGGTGTTCGACTCGATGGGGAACCTGTTTGTTTATCATCCGGAACGCAACGGTATCTCATTGATGTCCCGTGAGGGGGAAATCCATCACACGTTCCTCTCCCTGGAGGATTACGCCTGCAGCCTGTATCGCCGCATCCCCCCGCCTATGTACTCGCAGTGGACTTCGCCCGAACCCTTTTCCACCGTGATTCGCCCCTTGCCCGCAGGCCGGGCCGCGGTTTATCTGCTGGCCACATCCACCCTCTATCTTTTGGGCGAACGCCGCATTGAAAAACGGATACGCATCTGGCCCCGGGAGCAGTTGCACCATTTCAGAAAATCGCTTTCCAGGAATAACCAGCGCATAAAGAATTCCGTGACCTTCATGTTCATGGGGCTGTTTCTTGACCATGACCGTGCCGGCCGATTCTATCTGCAACCCCCCGGATATCGGCCCATTCTCAAACTGGATCTGGATGGCAACTTGCTCAAGTGTCTGCAGGTTCCAGAGAAGGCCATTTTTCATTCCAAGCGCAACCACCTGTTTTTTGCCACTTGGGAAGACCGGGTCATCGTATTCAAGGAGGAATCATGAAAAAATATTTCCTGACTGGCATTGTAAGCGTATTGCTGGTTTTGTCACTCGTGAGTTCGTCATTCGCGATCGTCCGGTGTTTGGGTGTCGGAGACGAGCCCGAATCCGCATGCTTCGAGGATGACTTTGAAGTCATTCATTACCGCATCAATGCGCTCTGCATCGGCTGGTACATCTGCCGGGTAACCTATCGTTTTATCTGCATTGACTCACGTGACGGCCTGCCTTATCCAAGAACAGCATACGTTGATGTGGTTGATTACAAATGTCCCGGCTGGCGGTAATCTAAAAACCCGGAATGGACTTGTTCTATGTTTAATCCCGCGCATGAAATCGTGCGAAGTGGAGGTTCAGGATGAGTTTGCCCGCTTTATCAAACAATACAGGCAGCTGTTGCTTGCAGTGAGGTAAAAATGAAACGCATGTTCTGGTTGCTGCTGGTGCTTTTGTTGAGCGTGTCTCTGGTAATGGCCACCGACACGGCTGGCAAAATCCGCGTAATCACGGATCCCCGGCCCACCCACGATGAGAACCGGGCCCCGCTGCGCAGACTGGTGAAGGTTGGCGAGATCACTTCCAACCTGGAGGATGAGTTTTTCCTGGTCCGGCCCTGGAATGTCTGCGCCGATAACCAGGGAAACATCTACGTGTTCGACCTCAAGGTACGAAAATTTTTCAAGTACGATAAAAACTTCAAACTGGTCCGCGTGTTCGGCAATGCCGGCCAAGGCCCCGGCGAATACGCCCCCGGCAATTATATGGTGGACGTGGATGTGGTGAAGAACCGCTTTCTTTTCTTTGCTGACGATGGCAATCGCAAGCTGATCCGGTATGATCTGGACGGCAACCCGCTTGGGGATATCCCCTTTCCCCGTAACCGCAAAGATTATCTGTATCCGTTGCAGGGGCCGCTTGAGAGTTACCTGAGCATTGACCGGGAAAACAATTGCATAAATGCGGTTGATTCCAGGGGAGAGTTCTTGTATCCGGTACTGTCACGCAGCGAACTTGAAGCCAGCCTGCTGTTGGAGATAAAGCCCAGGGAATATGCGTTCGTTGCTTCCCTGTATCCTGATGAAGTCCGTTGTGCTTTTGTTACAGATCATCAGTTGGCGGTTTTTTTAATGAGCAGTTCTGTTTTTTACCTGTTTGACCGTGAAAAGCAGGTGCGCAAAATTCCCATCTGGCCAAAGGAAATACTCGGGGTTTATAGAGAAAGGGTAAAGGGAAGGGATCAGAGCCCGAAGTTGAAAAACGCCTTCTTCACCATGTTCAACAACTGGTTTTTCGATGGGGATTCCCAGCGGCATTTCTACCTGGAGCCCCCGGGCCATCGCGAACTGCTCCAATTCGACCTCGAGGGGAATCTGACCGCCAGATTTTCAACACCCTGCAGGGTGATCCTGATGGCCAAGGCCGGCCACCGTTTTTATGGGGTTTACAAAGAAAGCATCATCATTTTGAAGGAGGGAAGAGATGCAAAATAGTGGGAAATCGATTGCTGTGACGATTCTGATTGTCATGATCGGTTTGATCTTGACCAAAGCTATGCTGTATGCACGTTCCCAATGCCCGCTCAGCAATGCAGGGTGCCAGTCGCTGGAGCAAAGCTGCTTTGAAGACGAGTTCCTGTCCTATCGGCCTGAATCCAGTTATTGCGCCTGCTGGCACCTGTGCGCAACTGTCTATAAAGTCTATTGCTGGGATTACGATGACGAGGGGTCTTATGTCCGTTATGGTACCTGTCAGCACTTCGTTCACAATTATTGCCAATGGCTCGGTGGGTTTTGATCTGGATAATCAGTTATTTTTGGGGGAAAAGCAAGATGGGGTCAGGCCAGTTCCTTTTCGCCCAGGAACAACTCGTAGATCTGCAGGCCCAATTCCCTGCGGTCGAGGCTGCCGGGCTCTGTCAACGCGGGGATGAAAACCCGGTTGGTTTCTATGCGGAAAGTGGTTGAGGGTTTTCGCCCGGCTTTCTCCGCGGGAAGGCGATACTCGCGTTGAAAGCGCGCACTCTGGGGAGAAAATGTGTCCAGCAATTCATTTTCCACGCGGATGGAAACGGTTTGATCGGAAAATTTCCGTTTGTCGACTGAGCCACGGATCAGGAA
Source organism: Candidatus Aminicenantota bacterium (assembly GCA_016926835.1). Classification (GTDB taxonomy): domain Bacteria; phylum Acidobacteriota; class Aminicenantia; order UBA2199; family UBA2199; genus UBA876. The sequence goes on from JAFGNX010000194.1 coordinate 2,957, forward strand.
AGTGAAATCATGATGGGGATTGGGTATGGAAAACTCGGCGCCGCGGCCGGTCCAATGCCAGGCGCGCCATTCCTGATCCGCAATACCGGGGTTTTCTTCGGCATCGTGCCACCCTTTGCCGTACTCCACCTGGTATTGACTCCGAGTGATGACTTTCATTTTGGATAGCTTTCTATGCGGGCGGATGCGGCCGGTGACTGGGTAAAGATAGCGGGAGACCCGCTCCTGCAATTGCTCTGGCGCAATTAAGCCGCGCGTGGGGCATTCGCGGCAATCCAGCGGCAGCTCCCCGGTTAAAAGCTGCTGCCGCAGAATCCGCATCTGCGCTCCGTTCAGGATCCCCCGCAGCGATTGTCCGAACCCGAGATGGCCCACGGGATGGTGCCAGCAGCAGGGCAGTACTTCCCTGTGGGAATTGATCAGCAGAAACGACCAGGGATCAAGACAATTCCGCGTCAAGCCTTGTTGCGGGCGGGTGGTGTAGCGATGCACTTCAGCTGCTTCCGGGTCCCTTCGGAGGGGTTCCGTCTGCCGTTCCACCCGGGTTTTCTGATCGATTTTTTCTTCCAGGGCGTCCAGCAGGCCGGCCTGGATTTGAAAGTCGATGCCGGAGCGGTCCAGGAAAGCACAGGTTGAGCGGATGGCCTTCCGGGCAGCGATCATGGCGGCAGGGTCCATCTCAGAGATGTGGTTCACGTTGAAGGCGCCGGCAACATCTGGATAGCGGGTCAGGTTGCAGAAATTGAAGTGGCGAACGCCCATGGCTTTTCCCAGTTCCGCGAGCGGTTGCAGGTGAAAGACATTGGCATCCGATACCACGCAGCTGAAAGAAAACTCGGGAAAACGGTGTTTCCCGGGAACGGCGTGTTTTACTCTGGAGAAGTTTTCCAGCACGGTTTCCAGGTCGGCGCCCCGGCGCAGCCTTGAAAACAGTTCCGGATCGGCCGAATCGCAACTGATTTCGATGCTTTTAAAACGCGCCAGGGTGCGAACCTCATCCTCGGACAGGTGCTTGGCGAAATTGGAGGTGATGTGCAGGGCCTTGCCCGCGTCGAGCAGTTTGCGGGCATGGAGGTGCCAATCAGGAAAGATCGTTGTTTCTCCGTGTCCGTTGATGCTGATGACATCGATCCGCATGCGGATTAATTCGGCAATCACGTTCTCCAGGGTGGTCACGTCGAGGTCGACTCCTTCATATTCCGGTTGGCTGGCATAACAGAACACACAACGCAGGTTGCAGCGGGACGTGAATTCAATGTGAACCGCGTTCAAGTGGTGTGAATGCAGCATTTTTCCCCCAAGCGGCGATTATCGCAGGATCGCCGCTTCCCTCCGGTCTCAAAATCGCATTATAGGCCGTTTATTTTTCAAATCAAGCGGCCGGTTTAGCGCATGTTGATGCGGAGACTGCGTGTTTCGGGGACGGCCGGGCATCTTGACTTTGTCACTGCGGGTAGATAGACTGCGCACATGCAAAAACGCCTTCGCGGAGCCGGTATGCCCTTCCACCCGGGTGTGCGGTGAGAAATTTTTTCATTGCACTATTTTCCCCGCTCGCCCCGCGACTGCGCCGTGTCCACCCCAACGTGCTGACGCTCTTTTCCCTGCTGGCGGGGATCCTGGCGGGAATCAGCTTTGCGCTGACAGGGCTTGCGCCGCTTTTCTTTCTGGTCGGCGGCGGTTTTGTCGCCTTGTCCGGAATGGGTGACAGCCTGGATGGAATCGTGGCCCGCGCCCATGGCCGAACCTCTCGTACCGGTGATTTCCTGGATCATTTCGCGGATCGCCTGGTGGATGTGGCCATCCTGGCCGGGCTGGCGTTTTCCCGGGGCGCCCACGCTGCCCTCGGTTTTATTCTGATTGTGCTGGCCCTGCTGCACAGTTACCTGGGAACGCAGATTGAAGCCACTCTTGGCAGGCGCTCATACGCGGGAACGGGCAAAGCCGAACTGTTCGTAGCTTTTATTGCATTTACAATCCCGGCCTATTTCCTGTCGGCCTGGTATCTGCGCGTGGGCCAACACAGGCTGGCTTTCGCGGACTTGTTCATGCTGGCACTGGTTCTGGGTACGGCAATCAGCCTGGTGCAGCGGTTCCGGCGTGGATTGCAGGCCTGCATGCGCGCCGACGGTGGAGATCGTTAATGCCCATTGATGCCGTGGCTTTGCGCTTTCTTTTGATCTGGTCGGTTTTCCTGAGTGGTTCGGCGCTGACCCTGTTTGTCATCGGCCGCGTATGCAAGCGGCGCCTGGTTTCCCGCCTGCTGACCTGGATTCCCATTTTTGTTCTGTTGTTCGGCGCGATCTTTGCGGGCAACTGGGGTTTTTTTATCCTGATTGTGGCGCTCTTTTTTCTGTGCCATTGGGAATTGGCGCGGCTGGCCGCACAAAGCGGTTTGCTGAGCCACGTTTTCGCCCTGGCCCTGGCCCTTCCCTGGTTGGCGCTGATGCAGTTTCATCACGTTCCGGCCGGTGTCTTTCTGTCTTTGCTGCTATTCTCCGGGCTGCTGGTCTACCTGGCCCTGTTCCTGAAACAGGGCCATCAATGGCGGATCGTTCCTTTTGCCATGATGTTGGGGGTGGGTTTTTCGTTCTGGATCCTGCTGGGGCGGACGGGCGGATTCCGGCTGGTGTTGTTCGTGTTTTCCGTCACCGCGTTCAACGACATGATGGCGTTTTTCTTCGGTATGATGTGGGGTGGACGCAGACCTTTCCCCCGCCTCAGCCCCAACAAGACTTCAGCGGGTTACCTGGGCGGATGCCTGTCCGCGGTCGTGGCGGCGCATGTGTTCCGCTTTGCCGTTCCGGAATTGGGTCCGGCCGGGGTCACCCTCGCGGGGATCCTGCTGGCGGTTGCCGGTTCGCTGGGTGACCTGCTGGCGTCAAAGATCAAGCGCATCCACAACGTCAAGGATTTCGGCTCCCTGATGGGCGTGATGGGAGGGGTTTTTGACCGTTGCGATTCCCTGTTGCCTTCCGCGTGGGTTTTTGCCATCCTGTTTCTCTACTTACTCTAGCGGGTCGGCGATCATCATGGATTGCGCCAACGGCTTGTCGCGAATCCGGCACCTGGTTTTCGGCCTGCCGCGGTTTGCGTCCCTTTTTGTCTATACTTCACTGGTGACCCTGACCCTGCCCGTATGGATCCTGCAAAA
>JAFGNX010000195.1 GCA_016926835.1 Candidatus Aminicenantota bacterium
GGTTCGTGAACCGCCCTGTAGAACGTAGAAAGTAGAAGGTAGAACAGTGCAAGTCAGATACACGCTCACTTTGATTGCCTCGCGGACAAGTGCACATCCATATCCTTGCCAAGTGTTTCCACCGCATAATGCAGACTGGATTCATAAATACCGGCTTATTATAACAAGAGCCGACGGGAAGAGAAACCCCGGGTCCGTGCCGGTACCGCCACAGTCATTCACCAGTCAAACGGATCATGTCCTCCAGGATACGGACCCCTTCCTTGAGCACATGATCCTTCCCCAGGGTCTCCAGCCAGTCGCGACGTCGTTCCTGATATTCCCGTGTCAGGCGTTCTCCCCCGGAATCATCGATTTGCGCCCTGTCCAAGAACACCAGGCCTGATCCCTTTTCACGGCGCTCCCGTACTTTCTCCAGGCACTGACGCAACTCTTCGCGTTGGTGGCGGACTTGCTCCAGATTCAAGATTACGTTCGTACTCTCACGATTGATTCTTGCCAGCCGCACGTACTCACTAAGATGGACAAAATAGGGGTCTGTTGCGATCCGTTCCCGGCTGAGGCTGCGCAAACGCTCGCGCAGTTCCGGTGTGATTTCCTTGCGCCCGGGATATTGCAACTCTTTTACGCGATCGCCGTTCAGGGCGAAAGGCAGGTATCGTTCGCCGATCTCCAGGTGAGACAACGTGTTGGGTATGTACACATCCGGTTGCACGCCTTTAAACTGGTTGGACTCTCCATTCACTCGGTAAAACTTCTGCACCGTTAACTTGAGCGCACCCAATGGATTGCCGAGTTTGTCAGCCTGGTCGGGCACAATACGGTCCAGATCAATCATCTGCTGAACCGTACCTTTGCCGAAACTGTGGGCGCCGCCGACCACCAGGGCCCGATTATAGTCCTGCAGGGCCGCGGCCACGATTTCAGAAGCCGAAGCGCTGACCCGGTCGATCATCACCATCAGGGGACCGGAAAAGACTTCGTCATCGTCCGGATCGTTGAGCACCTGGGTGCCGCGGATGCGATCCCTGACCTGCACCACCGGACCCTTTTCAATAAACAGGCCGGCAATACGCACGGCATCGGTCAGGGCCCCGCCGGTGTTTCCCCGTAGATCCAGAATGATACCCGACACGCCAAGCTGTTTCAGCTGATTCAACTCGCGGCGTACATCCTCGGTGGAATTGCGTCCGTTTTTATCTTGAAAATCGTTGTAGAACCGCGGCAGGTAAATATAACCCAGGCTGGTTTCCAAGGTCTCTCCACGCACCACGGTTGAGCGCGCGAACGTTTCTTCGATCACCACCACATCCCGCTCGATGGCGACCTCTTCAATGCGCCCGTCCGCCTTGCGTACCGTCAGCCGCACCACGCTGCCCTTGGGCCCGCGGATTAACTTGACCGCATCTTCCACGCGCATGCCGACGATGTCTTCAGAAGGTCCGTTCTTCCCCTGGCCCACTTTAAGAATGCGATCGTGCGGTTCCAACTGTTTCTGACGCCAGGAGGGCCCTCCTGGAACCAGGCTCACGATCTCCACATACCCATCCGCCTCCCCCAACAGGGCGCCGATGCCTTCCAACTTGCCGGTCATTTCGATTTCGAAGTCCTTCTGCTCTTTCGGGGGAAAATAAGCGGTGTGGGGATCACCAATCCCCAAAACAGCATTGGCGTAACGGGCCAGATCATCTTCAGGACCGGATTTGAGCATGCGCTCCAGCATATCCATATAGGACTTTAGAGAATCCGCCTGGGCTTTTTCCAACTCTTTTTTCACAGTTTCAGGACCGTCTGTTTTTTCTTCTCCACGTCCCAGGAACCGGATCAGGGCTTGGTGCTTCAGCAGCAGCCGCCAGTATTCGCGCAAATCCGCCACATCAGTCGACCACTCACGTTTTTCTCCATCCAATTCGACTGCTTCGGTTCGCGAAAAATCAAAGGGGTGTTTGGCCAGTTCCGGAAGAAATTTACGGATTTCGTTGATGCGTTTGCGCATTTGCTCTGAAGCCAAAACCATGAGATCGTATTTTCCCTGGGCCAGTTGATCGTCCAGTTTGAGCAAAAAAGGCTGAAAACGCGCCAGATCACTACTTGTAAAGAACTGTTTATTGGGGTCGAGTACCCGGAAATAGTGTTTGAATCCGCTGCGAGAAAAGTCATCATCAACATCAACACCGGCATAATGCCATTGTTGCAAGCTCTGGTAAAAGATGCGGGAGAGGATTTTTTGACGCGGCGACTCATCCGCGTTCAGAACTCCGCAGAAGAGAAAAACCAGGGAAATCCAACGCAAGAACCGGTAATGCATATCATCTCCTCGTTCTCTGGATGCCATGAGAGAAAGTCAAGCGCATTATACACCACATGAACAATCGATCAAACGCCGGCGGAGCCGGGTTTGACATGCCTTCACGCCTATGTTAGTACGAAATTCCAACCGGATATGCTGAATCTGAATCGAGGGAGCAAGAACACATGATCAAACGCGGCAATTGGAATTCCCGCATCGGGTTCATCCTGGCAGCCTCCGGATCAGCCGTGGGACTGGGCAACATCTGGCGCTTCCCCTACACGGCGGGAAAAAACGGAGGCGCCGCATTCCTGGTCATTTACCTTGCCGCCATTCTCGCACTCGCCCTTCCGGTGCTGCTGGCGGAAGCCGCGCTGGGACGCGCCACAGGCAAAAATCCGGTGGGGGCTTTCAAAGCGATCGCGCCTCGCGGGCTTTGGAAGAGCGTCGGATATCTCGGCGTAACCGCGGGTTTCATGATTCTCTCTTACTACGCCGTTATCGCCGGCTGGACTCTGGGATACTTCTTCAAAGCCGTAAGCGGGGAGTTCAACCGCCTGACCGCGGCCGGCCACGATGCGGCAACAATGTCACGACATGGTTTTGCATCGTTTACGTCTTCACCGGTGTTGCAGATCATCCTGCTTGCGGTTTTTCTGGGCCTAACCATATACGTGACCTCCCGGGGGGTATCGGGCGGCATTGAACGCTGGTCAAAAATGCTGATGCCCCTGTTGCTGGGACTTCTCTTGTTGTTGATGGTCCGCGCCCTGACTCTCAAAGGCGCCGGCGCCGGAGTCGCATTCTACCTCAAACCCGATTTTTCATTGATCACTCCATCGGTGGTCATTGCAGCCATGGGCCAGGCTTTTTTCAGTTTGAGCCTGGGTATAGGCACCATGATCACTTATGGTTCCTATGTAAAAAAGAACGAGAACCTTCCCGCGTCAACGGGCTGGATCGCCTTATGTGACACCCTTATCGCCGTAACGGCGGGATTCATCATCTTTCCCGCGGTATTCTCACAGGGGATGGATCCCGCTGAAGGACCGGGGCTGGTTTTCAATATTCTGCCGGTGATTTTTGCAAAAATCCCCATGGGCCAGGTGTTCGGGGCCTTCTTTTTCCTGCTTCTGGCCATCGCCGCCCTCACCACGACGGTATCGCTGCTGGAAGTCCCGGTGGCGTATTTTATCGATGAACGGGGCTGGCCGCGCCGCCGTGCCGCCTGGATCGCCGGGGGCATTTGTCTGGTATTCGGAATTCCTGCGGCACTCTCACAGGGAAGCGTGGGCTTTCTGACCCGCCTGCCCCTGGTAAATACGGATTTTCTGAGCTTCTGGGACCTGATCTGGGGCAATCTCGTACTCAGCATAGGCGCGTTGTTGATTGCCGTTTTCGTTGGCTGGATATGGAAAAGCGGCAATGCGCTTCTGGAGATCACCCGAGGCAGTGGGCGTTTCCGTCCGGCCTTTTTATGGGTCATTGCGATCCGTTACCTGGCTCCGGTGCTGATATTGGTAATTCTGCTCAGCAAGATACTTTCATAGACAGGTTCCCCTTTGACGCCCGATTCCATGGACATTCCCCGCGGATAGCGCAATCGGGACAACGGGGATTGCGAGGGCGGCAGATGGTTTGTCCGAACCCCACCAGCACACGGTTGATCCGGTTCCAGAATTCCACGGGGAACAACTGTTTCAATTCCGATTCCACTTCTGCGGGGCTTTTTCCATGAGACCAGCCCAGACGTCTGGAAATACGAAACACGTGAATGTCCACGGCCACTTCAGGAATTTCAAACGCCAGAGAACGCACCAGGTTGGCGGTTTTACGCCCCACGCCGGGCAACCGCATCAACTCTTCCAATTCCCTTGGAACCCCGCCTTGTTCCCTGGCCAGGCGGCGGCTGATCTCCAGGATGTTTGTCGCTTTCTGACGGAAGAATCCCACGGGATAGATGGCCTTCTCCACCTGTTCCCGGCTCAAACGCGCCATATCCAGCGGATTTTCCGCCAGCGAAAACAACCGTGTGGATGCGGCAAGCGTTACCGGATCACGGGTACGTGAGCTGAGCAGGACCGATATGAGTACGCGAAATGGCGTGTCACGGATGCCCTTTTCAAACGCCGCCACCGGCGGTGCCAATGTTTCCACCTGGATGCGGATCCGCTCCAGCATGGCAACGGCCTGGCGGCGCGAATCAGTCGAGCTCATCCCCATTGAGAATGATGGTTCGAGTCATTTCCACTCCGGGGCGAAGGGTGGCGAATACCCCGCAATAGCGCTCCTCGGACAGGGAAACGGCCTTGCTCACCTTATCACTATCCAGGTTTGGCCCATTCAAGACATAAGTCACTCTGACAGCCGTGTATTTTTTGGGGTGTTCCCGGGCTTCTTCGGCCAGGGTACGCACTTCAAAACTTTCCACATTCTGCCGCATTTTCCGTAAGATGGATATTACGTCCATGCCGGTACATCCGGCCAGGGCCACCAGCAGCAACGGTTTGGGCGAAGGGCCGCGATCAGATCCCCCCACCTCCCGATGAGCATCCACGACGATTTTATGGCCGCCCAATTCACTTTCAAACGCCATTCCGTCCAACCAGCGGGTCGTCAGTTTCATGCTTCCTCCTGTCTGAATGCAGCAAAAAAAACTTTTTCGTCTTCCAGGCTCCCAGCGGATTACCGTTGATTATACCTTCTCGTGGAGAGTGAGACAACAACGCGCAATGGATTGACAACTAAGGCCGATGCGGTTATAAAACCCAGGGGAGGAAGCCTTTGGGCCGGCAATTGCAACGAGACAGCATTCTTCACATTACCGAAATCAACAAGCGCATCAACCGGTACAGAGACCTTGACTCTCTCCTGAACCATGTATTGCGGGAAGCCCGCCAACTGACCGCCGCGGATGCCGGCTCCATCTACATGATCCGCAATGGCTGCTTGAGTTTCGAATACGTTCAGAACGACAGCCTGGCCGGCCCCGGGCATTCACCGGACTTTCTGTACCAGCATCAGACCGTGGAAATGGATCATCGATCCATCGCCGGACATGTAGCCATTACTCAACGTCCCCTGGTACTCGATGATGTGTACCGCCTCCCCCCCGGCGTACCCTATACGTTTAACCCCAGTTTCGATCAGAAGACCCATTACCGGACGCGATCCGTTCTCACAGTACCCCTGCTGAATTCCCGGGACCGGATCATGGGCATCATGCAGATCATCAATCCCCGGGACCGGCAAAAAAAGGACACGGTCTTTAAACGGGATGACGAGGCCATTGTCACCTATTTTGCCAACCTGGCTGCCGTGGCCATTGAAAAAGCCCTGTTGACCCGGGAAATCATTTTGCGCATGATCAAAATGTCCGAACTCCGCGATCCGGAAGAAACGGCGCCCCATGTGAACCGGGTGGGCGCCTATTCAGTTGAGATCTACCACCGCTGGGCCTGGGAACAGCACATCGATGAAAACCAGATTCAGCGCACCCGTGATCTGCTGCGCATCGCCGCCATGTTACACGACGTGGGCAAAATCGGCATCAGCGATTCCATTCTGAAAAAACGCGGCAAACTCACCTCAGCCGAATTCCGCAGGGTTCAGTTGCACACCGTTTACGGCGCGCGCCTGTTTACAGATGTAACCTCGGAATGGGATGAAATGGCGGCCCAAATCGCGCTTTCGCACCATGAACGCTGGGATGGAACCGGTTATCCTGGAGCAATCCGCGACCTGTCCACTCCGCCCCGTCGCCTGGGGCCGGGACTTCGCGGCGAGTCAATCCCCATTTTCGGTCGTATCGTGGCTCTGGCGGATGTCTATGACGCCCTGATGTCCCAAAGAAGTTACAAACCCTGCTGGAAAGAAAGCGACGTGTTGGAACATATCGAAAACCAGCGGCAGGGTCATTTCGATCCCGCGGTTGTGGATGCGTTCTTTGCCGCTTATCCGGTCATTCAATCCATTCAGAAAAAATACGGCAACGGAAATTTATCCGGCGGTTGACGCCTTTTTCCCTTCTGTATAGAATGATTCTACACTGTGGAGGTGTTTGTATGAATCATGCCCTTGCCGTTATTGCCACAAGTCTGGGAATTCTGTTTGCCATCTCGGGTTGTTCGAATGGAGACTACGACGACCTCCGGCAAATGATGGAGCAGCAGGTGGAACTGGTTGAAGAAACCTCAACGAAGCTGACCAGTGCCCGCAGTACAGGTGACGTTGTGGCGGAAGTGGATCACTTCAGCGCGGCCATGGATCAATTGGCACCCAAGGCGCAGCAACTTGGAGCCAAGCACCGGGAAACAATCGAGGCCATATCCAGGGGCCGCATCCCGGATGCTCTCGCTCCGATCATGCGCCGGGTAAATGAATTGGAAACGGACTTTTCCAGAGCGGCCGCGGGCATGATCCGCTTTGTCGGAGATCCGCAGGTGGAAGCGGCACGGCGCAAATTTGAACAGGCGATACAAACCCTGGTGTGGCGGTTGAACGAAGCCAGACCTCAGAATCCGTAACGCAAATGCATGGATAGCCGGGAATCCCGTTCCCGGCTAACAACATCAGACATTTCTCCCCGCCGGGATACATGTTCAAAAATCAGGCGGATCCCTAAGGCGGAATGCGGGATACGATACCCCAGGGCAGTACCCAGGCGGGATCGGGAATCCCGGATTTTCAGTGAATCATCGATCTCCTCATCAAAGCGGTCCAAGCCTTCGATGGAATTGGACATCCAGGCTTTCGCCCAGGCCGACCACTCAATGCCCGAATCCAGGCGGAGCTCCAGTTCAAGCGAAAAAGACAGGCCCAGGCCATAGTAATACCCGTAATTGGCGAGCGTGGATTTCGTTCCCTCCAGGGGATTGAAACGTTCGGAAACGCCTGGGTCCCGTAATTGAAAGTTCGTGTAGTCGTTGAGAGCAAAAGCTCCGGTCATGGCAAAATCCACGGTCGTTTCCGCGGCAGTTGTCCAGTTGAATCCCCGGCCGTGGTACCGCCACTCGATGCGCGGGCCGATCAGGTGGATCGCGGAATATTTATCGGAAAAACGGGTGGGCAATGGGATCTGCTCGTAATCCCAGGGTTGAAAAAAAGGGTTTTTCTGATCGTATTCCCAATACTGGCGCTGACCGTACAATTCAAAAGCCATGACCGCGCCGGCCACCAGGCTGTGGCCTTGTACGTCCCAATCCGCCACCGGGGCCAGGTTCTGCCAAACCCACCCCCAGGGCATGGTGCGAGCCAGGATTTCGTATTCTTCCAATCCATCGGATCCCACCAGGAACTGCATGCCCAGATATGTGGACAGAATATCGCTGCGCCATTCTTTCACTTCTCCCGGCCGGCCGAATCCGGGTACCCGGACCAGGTCGGCAATCAAGCCGAATTCAGCAAAACTCCGGTGCTGTTCACCTGCAAGGTTCTCTCCGCTTCGATGCCCGGCATACAGGCGGAAACGGTGTGTGGAAAACTCGGGTCCCGGGAATGATTGTTTGCGATCCAGCCAGCGGTTAAACGCCCGGAAGGGATTGAGTACCCCTCCCATCAATTTCGCGGGCCAGCCAGAGCGTGATTGCAGAAACGAGCCGGTCTGAAAAAGCGCTTCGCCGATTGGGAATCCCCCTAATGTGGTAAAGATGTTGTCGTTGATTGAAATCACTTCCCGCCACTCCACCAACAATTCCCAGTAAAATGACATCAGGGACGCGTAAAACAGGGACCGGGACCAGGAATGATAGTTTGTCCGAAACGCATTGTAGTAAATCGCGCCTGACATGACATGTCCCCAGTTGGTGAAAAAAGAGTTGGAATCAAAGCGCCATCCGTCACCGGTGAAAAGGCGGCGGGTCTGGTCATTCCAATTGAATTTGAACTGCCAGTCCTCAACCCAGTCAATGTAGCGCCGCCAATAGTTGGCCTGGGAAACCCCCATGATCAGTCCGCACTCGATAAAGGCTCGCAAGGTCCTGGGATCCGGCTGAGCAGGATTGGCTCCATGTTGGGCGGCATCTTTAGTACCGGCATAGTCGCCGTTTTTTTCAGATTTGCCTGTTTCTTTTTGTCCTTGTCGGTTGACCTGGACAGGCGGAGAAAGAAAGAGGCGCGGCAAAAATTCAGTGCCGGAATGAAGTGTAAGGCTTCGGGTTTGGGGATCCTCGGGAAAAGAGAAAACCGCGGCTGTCAGAATGAAGGTACACAAGACCAACGCGACTTTTTTTCTCAACGGGTTCACCACCGGGAAGCCTTCCAATCAAGGGCATGGTACCATTACAGCCGCTCCGGTGTCAATCGCAAAGCCAGGCGCTATTGACTTAGGCGAACCCCCGCACTCTCCTCTAACGGAAAGTCATCGCCCAGAACACAGGAGAAGAGGGTTTCCAGCAGGCGGGTGACCGGCCCGGGCGTTTCAGGAAACAGTGCGGGAACCTCGGGCCATTTCACCGAGACGCCGCAAAGCCGGCGCATGAAAGCCGGGGCTTCCGGATCTCGCAGAAAAGAGTAACCATGACGATGCACGAAAGCGTCGGTTTCAATATTGAGGATGTCCCGGTTGCGAATGGGTTGTTGGGAAAAATGGGAACCGTATGTGGTGTGTTGGACTGAATGCAACATAATCGCCTCCATTTCATCCATACAATAACGTACGGCTGTGCCAAATCCTGTCCCACCGGCGAACATATGGCAAACAAAAAAACTAAAGTTGAAGAGTTGAAAAGTTGGAATACCCTTTCGGGCACAAGAGGGAAGAAGAATTCAAATCCGAAATCCGAAGCACGAAATCCGAAACTAATCCCAATGATCAAAAATTCAAAACAAAAAACGCGCAGGTCATTGAGATATCCTTGTCAGTTATTCGCTGCGCTCTGTCATTGGCTTGCTGGGCAAGCGTCATTATTAGAAGTTGCGAAAGTTTTTATAGCTTTCACTTTTCACTTTTCACTGGCCTTTAGCCCATCGCCAATCGCCCCTTGCCAATCGCCTCTAGCCATCTCAAAGTTGAAAAGTTGAAGTACCCTTTAGGAGATAAAAGGAAAGAAGTTAAAAAAGGTGGCAGGAGACAGGTGTTCGCCGATTTCGAGGACAACCCAATTTTTGCATCGCAGCGCTTAAAAACGCATCATCACAGTTCGGACAGGCATTCTGAGCTGAGCTGCCTGGTCGGTTTCCTCATCACTGACACTCCTTAGTGCCATCACAAGCTTTTGCCTGTTTGCTTTCGACTTTCAACTTTCGACTGCTTGATCCGGCAGCGGTTCGCCGATCCGGATCCACCACAGGGAGCGGGCGGGCCATTCTTCCGGCGGCGGCGGTTCATCCACGCCTTCCGGAGGTTCCGTGACCAGTTTGGCGGTGATTTTTTGTGGATCCGCGATCTCCTCCGCCAACAGGTACAGAGTCATGAAGCGGTCGTTGCGGGGTACCATCGGCAACACCTGGTTCAGGTCCAGCACGATGTTGGCCGCCTTCCCGTTAAACACCACGGTGCATCTGTACTCCGTCTCGCCTTCCTGCAAGCGGATCAGTGCCCGAAACTTCACTCCGTCCAGGTTTTGATCCTTGTAAACCGCCGCCCCGGCAAACGATGCGGCCAGCACCAGAAATATTGAAAAAACTGCGATCAATCGACAGGATCCCATCAGCCCTCCCTCCCGGGAATAATTATAATATTCATAGGCGTCATTTTCTCCAGGAACATACCGATTCCGATTCGCGCGACAGGCGGCCGTTTGCCAGTTGCGGCGGATTCGGGTAGAATGGCGCTTCGTCAGTGGAGAATATGGCATGACAACCGATTTTGATCAAGTTGTGGACCGCGCCGGCACCGCGTCTTTGAAATGGGATTTTCGCACGGAAAAAACAGGCATGGCCGATATCCTGCCCATGTGGGTGGCGGACATGGATTTTCCCGCTCCGCCGGAAGTGATCAAGGCGGTAAAGTCCCGTGCCGCGCACGGCGTGTACGGTTATACCGGCCATCCGAAATCCTTTTTTGTAGCCACGCGGGAATGGTTCCGCTCTGTTCACAACTGGGAAATAAAAACAGATTCGATCGTTGTCACACCGGGAGTGGTCCCGGCAATCAACCTCGCGATCCAAACCTTTACCCGGCCTGGGGACAAAGTCATTATCCAGCCACCGGTTTATTACCCGTTCATGTGGGCGATTGAAAACAACAAACGCGAGATCGCGTTCAATCCCCTGGTGCGGACGGGTGACACCTGGTGCATGGATCTGGATGACCTGGAAAGAAAAATCGCCTCCGGAGCCCGCATGCTGATCCTGTGCAGCCCCCACAACCCCGTGGGCAGAGTCTGGACCCGAAAAGAACTGGAAGGTCTGACAGCGATCTGTCGCCGTCACAACATCCTGGTATTAAGCGACGAGATTCACGCCGACCTGGTCATGTCCGGCCACCGCCACCTCCCCCTGGAAATTGTGGCCCCGGACCTGAACGAACGCATCATCACCTGCACCGCCCCATCCAAAACCTTCAACCTGGCCGGCCTGCAGGTGTCCGCCATCGTGATTCCCGACACAGAACTCCGCCGTCAATTTTCCGGCGCCATGAAATCAGTGGGCCTCGGGTTAAGCAATCCTTTCGGAATCGTAGCCGCGGAAGCCGCTTACCGTCACGGCCATGAATGGCTTAAAAACCTGCTTGCCTACATCAGCGCCAACCACGCATACCTGGTGAAATTCTGTCGCGGGAGCATGCCCTGGGCCAGGCCCATGCCCCTGGAAGGCACTTACCTGGCCTGGCTCGACTGCAATGCGGCCGGCATGGACGATGAGGAATTAACCGGACGCCTGCGCCGAAACGCTCGTGTATGGCTGGACGAGGGTCCCCTTTTCGGCCCGGGAGGCGAAGGATTCCAACGCATGAACCTTGCGTGTCCCCGAACCATCCTTGCTGAGGCCCTGAACCGTATGGCCGAGACAATGATCGATTAAGTCGGCGCGATCGAACCCGTCACCATCAGAGGAATATCATTTCAGTTTGCAATACCACCACTCGCCGTCGAGGTCCGCGATGGGTTCCGCGGTATAACGACCAGCGATTTTCTTCGGATCCAGGCCCACCTGATTGAAGAACGATTTGATGGCCAGGCTGGATGTCCCCTTGCCCGACTTCAGGTTGGAAACCTTACGCGCGCCTTCCATATTGCCGTTGGTAAGGAATTCCACCATGAGGATCTTTTCTCCCGGATGGTACCCGGGACGGGCATGAGAAACGCCGGGATTGGTTGCCAGCAGGTGTTCGCGCAGGGCTGAAGACACGGTCAGGTTACCCGACTTGGTGATACTCATGGTATTGCCCCCCTTGCGGGTGCGTACATTGCGGTTCATCCGGGCTTCATCAACTATCTTTTTCCAGTTTCTCATTTTCACCTCACTTTTTATCCCTATCAGTATTAAAATAATTTAAGTTATTCATTATGTCTACATTAATGTTGTACAAATAAAATACTTTTTGTATCTTTTCTGTCGTTTGTATTCAAAAAAAATTTATCCTGGTAAGAAGACATACATATAAAATCAACAGAAACAGCCCGCAATCCTGGTGTGCGGCGTCATCCTTTCTTTATTGAGTTCATTCTGCTGTGGCCAGGTAACGGGCCAGGATCTTTGCGTCTCCGGAAGACAGGAAATCCGGATCCTGGGCATGGTTCTTCATCCGGGCGATGGTATTCGACCACTCATCCAGCGTCATTTCCGCCTCGCTGACTTTCTCCAGGGTGTGACAACGCGTGCAGCGATCCTGCAAAAGGAACCCGGCCCGCGATTCTTCCGCCGCGGACAATGTGGCCCGCTCAGGTCCCTCAACAAAAAGATCCCCCGGCACTCCCGCCGGCACCAGGGCGGGCAGTACCACCAGGACAACGGCCAGATAAAACACGGCCAGGCCCAGGCCGGTCAGTTGCGGATACAGGCGTTTGAACCAGCGGGCAATGATTATTTTTACAAGCAACATGGGCACCAGTACCACCGCCAGGGCCACATGCAGAATCGCCAGGGTCCCCTCGGCGCGTACCTGGAGCAGTCGCTCCAGCATACCGACCAGCGAGGCCAGGAAGAACAGGGCGAAAAGATATCCCGATATGCGGTGCCAGCGCCTCAGGCCATTCGCCCAGCCACCGGAAAGTCCCCTGCCTTGCAGAACCAGCATGGACAGCACGGCGGAAATGCCGCTTACCAGAAAAAGCGCCATCAGAATGTAGGACAGATCCGTGTGCATGATATTCCTCCATTTCGCCGGCGTTCCCCGGGATCATCGGTGCAGGTCTTATTTTACCCCCATTTCGTTATAAAACACAAAATCAACCACATCGGTTGACATTATATTCTCCTGATCATAAATTATGACACGTATCATCAAGGAGGGAGACATGAAACGCAGAGACTTTTTCCAAACCACGGGATGCGGGGCTTTGGGCTTTATGCTGGCCACGCTGGGTTTGCGCCTGCCCCTGGGAGCCGAGGACGCGACGCCCACAGAACGGGAAAAAATGGTCATGAAGCTGCTTATGGAAAAAATGGGCAAGACAAAGGCCGAAGCCGAGACCATGATCGATGATTTTCAAAATAAGCTGCCCATGGTGCAGGAGATGTGCGTCTGCAAAGATTGCCCCAGCTGGGTGAAGGACGAAACCGTCACCGGATTCTGCCATCCCCTGGTCGGAAAAAGCAAGGTGATCACAGAGGAGAAAGGCTGTATCTGCGGATCCTGCCCCATTTACAAAAAGATGAAGATGGTCAACGGCTACTACTGCACGCGCGGGGCTGAACTGGAGTTGCAAATAGAGAAAAAAGAGAAACAGGCCCAGGCCGGTTGACCGCGTTCAATCCCGATAACGGGCCGTGACCGCGGCGGCGGTTTCCGCCACCTGGCGGCGCAATTCCACTGGGGCGATCACTTCCACCTCGGCACCGAAACGCAACACATCCCCGGTAATTTCCCGAAAATCCGCGACCGGGAAAGACAAGTCAACCGATCCATCCGGATGCTCTTCAACCTGCTGGCCGGGAAACCAGACCTGGTTCCGCACAAGCGCGGCCGCCCGAGGCCGGAAACGCAGGCGCACCTGAACGGGCGGGCCGTCAAAAAATATCCCGTAATTGCGCTCCAGTTGATCGGCGATCGGGATTTGCCATTGCGCATCACTGACACGCTCATCCGTGAGTTCAATGGAAATGATTCGGGAAAGCACGAAATCCCTTACCCCCCTGCGGACTTCGCAATACCCCAAAAGATGCCAGTTCCCCATGTAGAGCAACAAATGCAGCGGTGCCACCATTCGTTCGGTTTCTTGGCTTCCCCAGGGAGAGCGATAGATCATCCGCACTTTCCTGCGCCGCCCCATGGCATACACAACAGTCGAAAAAATTCCGGCGCGCACGCGATGGACCTGGATATTTTTCAGTGAGATGCGGTCTTCCAATTCATGCAAATCCAGGCCGGTGCGCGCGTTAACCTGGTCAAAGAAACGGAACACGCGGGTGCGCGTAATCTCATCCGGAATCACCGTAGCCAGACGCTTGGTTACCAGCAATGCCACTATCTCATCTTCAGAAAGCCACATTCCCGGGAGCTCAAAGGAGTCATCCGCGTAGGCATACCCTTTATCCAGGGCCGAGTACACAATCGGGGCGCGAAAAAAATCACGCATGAATTCAATATCCCGGGCCGCCTGACGGCGCGAGATCTCAAATGCTTCCATAAATACGGCCAGAGACAGATGACCGCCCCGCTTCAAACGGTTGTGCACCCAGAGATAACGTTCGAAAGCCAGGCGTTTGGACATGGATCAGCGCAAGATCCGGCCGCTCCAGTAAGCCACGACTTCGGAATCATCACCGGTGACAACGCCGGAATGGGTATAGCAGACTTCTTCCACCCGGGTGGCCTTGATTTCCCTGGCCGCAGCCAATAACATGGCCGTGGGAGCCACGCCGCACATAGAGATACGTTTGGTGACCACTTCACGGAACAACCCTTCCGGATCCAGAGCCAGAATGCGATCAATGGCGTGGCGGTCCAGGCGTCGGGCCTCTGCTGCGGAAATATAATGACTCATATCCGTGGAGGCGACCAGGGTCAGATTCGGGCGCCTGGATAGGAGAACCCTTGCCAACATGCGCCCGGCTTCGAGAACGGTTTCCGGATTCACCGCACCGACGAGAATGGGCAAAATCGCGACCCGGGGTGAAACCACCTGGATAAACGGCACCTGGACCTCAAGGGAATGCTCATCCCTTCCGGCCCGGTCCTCCAGCGTGAATATCGGAGCCTCTCCTGTCAACAACTGAGCCAACTCAAGGTCCACCGCGACTTCTCCCAGGGGAGTCAGCCAGGCTTCATGGCTATCAACCGCCAGCGGCGCGCCGGTTCCGCGATGATTGACCCCCAGCACAACCACGGTATCCTGCGGGATCACGCCGGACCAGGTGCGTCCCGCGCAGTCACCGGAGTAGACGTATCCGGCATGGGGCGCCACGATACCCATCGCGGGCATATCTTTCTGTGCCACGGGAATCATGGATTCCACCTGACGGCGGAGTTGCGCGGCATTGCCGGGATAAAACATTCCAGCCACGGCAGGCGGACGAATCACGGTTTCCTCCCCCGCTGCATCAGCGATTGTACACAGGCTGGAAATCCTGCACCACGACTTCACCGGATTTCACGATGGTGTGCCACGGCATTATCCCGGGGTGATAGGCGAGGTAACTGTAATCCGGTATGTCCGCCAGCAGAATATCCAGCTTTTTTCCCTGAACCAGGGATCCAACCGAATTCTGGCGATCAATGGAGTAAGCGGCGTTGATGGTGACCGCGTTCAACGCCTCTTCGATGGTCAGTCCCAAATGAAAAATCCCCAAATGAAAAATAAAGAGTTGGGAAGAAATCATGGAGCTGCCGGGATTGAAATCACTTCCCAGAGCCACGATACCGTTCTGATTGATCACGGATCGGGCCGGTGCGTAATCTGATTTGCGCAGAAAGAAAGAAACGCCGGGAAGAAAAATACACGCCGTGTCCGAGGCGCTGATGGCGGAGATCTCATCGGGTGTCATGGCAATGAGATGCTCGGCGGAGCGGGCGCCTTTATCCACAGCCAGTTGGGCGGCGCCATTGGATGTAAATTCATCGGCGTGTATCTTCAGTTTGAAACCCAATTCCCTGGCCCGGTCCATGTATTCGGAGGCTTCATCAACTGAGAATACACCTTCTTCACAGAAGATGTCGGCAAATTCGGCGAGATTTCGCCGGCGCACCTTGGGCATGACTTCCCTGACCTGAAAATCAATGAAATCGCGGTTTCGCCCGGCGAACTCTTCGGGGATCTCGTGCGCGCCCATAAAAGTGGGAACCAATTCGACCGGATGAAACTCGTTCACCGCATCGATGACCTCGAGTTGCTTGATCTCTGTATCCAGATCCAATCCGTAACCGCTCTTGGCCTCGCAGGTAGTGGTTCCTGAAAGCAGCATCCGGTCCAATCTTTTTTCCACGGACGCGGCCAGTTGCTCCCTTGTCATGGCCCGGGTATCCGCGACTGTACGCTTGATTCCCCCTCCCTGACGCGCAATCTCGCGGTAATCCACTCCCTGCAGTTTGAGACGGAATTCTTCCTGGCGGGTGCCTCCAAAAGGCAGGTGGGTGTGGGGATCCACGAAACCGGGGAAAGCAACCAGATCGGAGCCGTCGATTTCCACCGCATCCGGAGTTAAACGGCAATTGTCTTTGAAATCCTCCTGGAATCCGACAAAACGGATATGTTCGCCCTGGGCACCGATCCACACATTGCGGGATAGCCGCAGCGAGTTAAGCCGCCTTCCCCGAACGACTGTGTCATCAGCGGGATTGACCAGTTCACGGATATTGCGGATCAGCAGGGTAATATCGATCATTTCCGTTCCGTTACCTTCGGTCGCTGAAACACGGGCACATCCAGAATATCTTCAAAATCCTCCGGATTCGGTGCCATGCTGGGCAGACTGCTGTCGTTGATGTATTCCATATTATCCGCCAGGTTAACCGAAGCTTCACGCTTTTTAAACACGTAACGTTCAGGTTCCCGTGTTTCACTCTCCGCAACGAGTTCCGGCTGCGGTATCTGTATCGGAGTCCTCGGGCGAGCCGGCGGCGGCGTGGGTTTGGCTTTAAAACGCAAATAGTTGCGCTTTGACTCATCGTTAAACCCCGTAGCGATGACCGTCACTCTGAGAACATCTCCCATGCCTTCATCGTCCACGATGCCGAATTTCACTTTGGCCGTTGGGGCGCTGTTGCCCTTGATAATTTCGGAAATCACGCCGATTTCCTTTAGCGTCAGGTTCGAGGCCGCGGTTATGTTGTACAAGATGCCGGTCGCGCCGTCAATAGAAACGTTGTCCAATAGAGGTGAAGTCAGGGCTTTGCGCGTGGCTTCCTCGGCCCGGTTCTCGCCTTTGGCTTCTCCGGTTCCCATCAGCGTCATTCCTTTCTCACTCATGGCGGCGCGCACGTCGGCAAAATCCACATTCTGGTACCCCGGGCTGTTGATGATATCCGAGATGCCCTGGACTGCTTTCAGCAGGATCTCATCGACCTGTTTGTACGCATCTTTATAGGATACGTCCGCGTCCTCCAGTTCAAACAACCGTTGGTTGGGAATCACGATAATGGCGTCTACACTGCTCATCAGCCCCTGGATGCCCATTTCCGCCACTTCACTGCGCGATTGGCCCTCAAACTCAAACGGCCGCGTCACCACAGCTACGGTTAAAACTCCCATTGAAGAAGCGTGGTTGGCCACCACTTGTGACGCCCCGGTGCCCGTTCCTCCGCCCATGCCGGCCGTGATAAAGACCATGTTGGCCCCCTCCAGCAGGTCAATGATGGCCTCGGTACTCTCCAGAGCGGCCTGCATCCCGACTTCGGCATTGGACCCCGTTCCCAGACCACGGGTGATTTTCTCTCCAATCTGCAGGGTTTGCGCAGGGGATTTGATGTTGGAAAGGTCCTGGATATCCGTATTGATGGCAACAAACTCCACTCCCTGCAATCCTTCCGCAATCATGCGGTTAACCGCATTGCCTCCGGCGCCGCCCACGCCGACCACCTTCAATACCGCGCCTTTTTTCGCCTTTTCCTTGGCGTAAGTGATTCGAACTTGATCTGCCATGACACCCTCCTAGAATCCCAGCTGGCGTTTGACCCGCTGGAA
>JAFGNX010000028.1 GCA_016926835.1 Candidatus Aminicenantota bacterium
GTGGCGGCCGCCGCGGGGCGGGTGGTAAAAAAGACCGTGCTGGAGTTGGGCGGCAGTGATGCCTTTGTTGTTCTGGCGGACGCGGATCTGGAAGCGGCCGCCCGGGCCGGGGCCGTTTCCCGCACCATTAATTCCGGGCAAAGCTGCATAGCCGCCAAGCGTTTTATTGTGGTGGAATCCGTGGCGGATGAGTTCGTGCAAGCTTTTCTGGAATCGCTGCGGCGGATCCGCATGGGGGACCCCCTGGATGGAAAAACGGAGGTCGGACCGTTGGCCCGGGAGGATCTCCGCCGACAACTGCATCGGCAGGTTGAGGAGACGGTTGCCGCCGGTGCCGTCGCGCTTCTGGGAGGGGCGATTCCTCCTGGAGAAGGTTTCTTTTACCCGGTCACCCTGCTGGATCAGGTGAGCCCGAACATGATTGCTGCCAGAGAGGAAACTTTCGGCCCCGTAGCGGCGGTGCTTCGCGTGGCCGGTGAAACCCAGGCTGTCGATCTGGCCAATTCATCCCGCTATGGCCTGGGGGCTTCCCTGTGGACGCGGGAATTGGATAAAGGCCATGACCTGGCTGCCCGTATTGAAGCGGGAGCCGTTTTTGTGAACGGAATGGTAAAATCGGATCCCCGCCTGCCTTTCGGCGGTATCAAGTTCTCGGGATACGGGCGCGAATTGGGGATTGAAGGCATACGTGAGTTTGTCAACATCAAGAGCGTGTGGATGGATGAACAGTAGCACGCTCGTGCAACAGTATCGGCCAGGGAGATCCGGCAAATGAATACAAAAAGAGACACGTTGCGGTTACGGGAAATTGCGGATGGCTTTGTTGAGTGGACCCGGAAAGACGATCCCGGGCTGGCCAAATCACTGGACGGAGTCGCAATGGATGGTCGGCGCGAATTGGGAGGTGTTATCGGAAGGTTCATCAACGGTCCTGCGGGGGTGTCGGACCCGGCTGTGCGCCTGCGGATACGCAGGTTGATCGGGCGCTTGCACAAGCCGGATTTAAACATGTTGATCACTTTGAACCGGGTCCTGGATTACATCGATATCAACGCGGACGGCCGGCTGGATGAAGCTGAAATGGATTTGGGTCTGCAGCTGTTTGAGCGATTTTCAGGGATCGTGTCCAGTAATCACACCTTGTCCGCGGTTGAGTTGGATCTTCTTTACGCGGTTGTGCGCTTCGCGGACAGCAATGGAAACGGTCGCCTCGAGGAATCGGAACGCAAACAGTTGTTGACGGAGATCCAGGGAAATCGTTCGTTTCTGCGTCGTCAACTCAGTGACAATCCCGATTTCAGGGCGGTAGCCGAGAAACACCATCTGACGTTCTGATTGGCGGGATTTTTCGAAAAACGGATCACTGGAACAGATGTTCCGGATTCCAATGTAACAGGATTAAACAGGAAATCAGAGCGGATAGATCCAATATTATTGAATAAGTCCATTATCGGGGTCAAGTGTAACGAATCGTTGCGTTCGCACTTTGGTTTTTCAACCCCCGGATAATTCCGGTTTTATGCCTGGTTAGTTCACCAGAGTGTAACCAAAGTTTACAGTTGCGGCGGGTACCGGTTTTTCAAAGAAAGAGATATCCGGCTTGGGAAGGGGTTTCTGGTGCTTTTTTTGTGCTTGGCATTGATGTTGCGTAAGGTTTACTCAGGGACTTTTACTGAGAGATTGATTGGGGAGGGGCGGATGGTGCAGCGCATCAAGCGCAAAGTACAGGAGATGTTGGACCGCAAACAGGTTTCCGTAGCCATGATCTACGACCGGAATGGCCATATTCTCTGGCGTCACGGGCGGGATATCAATGGTCGTTCGATTGGGGAAGCGTCGGGATTCTGTCGCGCCGCAGTTGAGGAAAGCTTGACACATGGCAGATCCATCTGTCGTGATCCTGTTTCCATGTACACTTCTTCGAGAAAAAATAAAAATGACAGCGATTCCAGGGGCTACGGAAGCGTGATGATTCAGCCCCTGGATTCCTCCTATTTTTTCTACGTTGACAGCGGGCCCGACAGGGAATTCTCAGCCGAAGACCGCCGCGCTTTCCAGCTCATTTTTGAAATCATGGACGAGGTCGTCGAGCATATTCGGCAATCTCAACGGGGAATGGGGGGGATTACCGGGGAGAGTCCCATCATCAAGGATCTGCGGGATCAGGTATTGCGTTTTGCGGTTGAAGATGAGCCCGTATTGTTGACCGGCGAAACCGGAGTGGGCAAGAACCACGTCGCCACCTTGATCCATCAGTATTCCGGCCGCAGGGGACCTTTTGTGGTGGCACACACACCCGCCATTCCCGAACAGTTATTTGAGCGCGAGTTTTTTGGACATTGCCGCGGCGCGTTTACCGACGCGCGCAGCGATCGCCGGGGTCTGGTGGCCGGCGCCCAGGGGGGGACCCTTTTCCTGGACGAAATTACGGAGGTGCCCGTCTCTTTTCAGGCCAAATTGCTGCGTTTTATTGAATCCGGGAAGTTTCGCCCATTGGGGGAAGTCCGGGAAAAGCAGTCGGATGTACGCGTGATTTCCGCCACAAACCGGGATGTACTGCGGATGGTGAACGAGGGGCTTTTTCGTGAGGATCTTTTTTACCGCATTCAGGTGCTGCAGATCGGTATTCCTCCGTTGCGTGAGCGTCCGCAGGATATCCGTCATCTGGTTGATACCCACCAGCATTTCCTGAAGGGAAAAGAACTAACACCCGGTTTCTGGGATGTCATGCTCAGCCATGATTGGCCGGGCAACATCCGTGAATTGTTTACCGTGCTCAAGCGAGCGGGCATCCTGTTGCAGAGCCCGATCAGTGCGGAGGGAATCCGGTTGGTGATCAACCATGGTTGTTTGCGGGAGAAAGCGACGTCTGTAAATAATTGCCGGGTCAAAGAAGCATGGCGCCGTTTGCATGAAGGGGAGACATTCTGGGAAGCGGTGCGCAAACCTTTTCTGGCACGGGATTTGAATCGGCCGGAAGTGATCGAACTGATTGATCGCGCGCTGCGTTTAGGCCGCGGCCGTTATCGCAATATTCTGGAGTTGTTCAACCTGTCCGCACAAGAGTACAAGCGTTTCATGAACTTTGTCCACCAGCACCGACTGCGGCCAACGGCATGTTGCTCCAAACCAGAATGATTTTCGGCGGAGCCAGAACCAATCAAGTTCCGCAGTTGGAAACCATGATAAAAAGGCGGAATTTTCCGGGAAGCTGTTGGCATCGTTTCTGCTTTAAAAAACCGCTTGCGGGAAAACGGCCGGGTCGGCGACATCGAAGGGTCGCTGACCCGCAGCGAGTATGCAGCAGAATATCCGGTCTCCAGGACCGTGCGTCCACCCGGGGCCGGCGCGGATTCCGCGCCGGTCCCGGGCCTGAAATGTCTTTCCGGAGACTGCGAACATCCCGGACTGCCCGCATCCTGCTGGTAAGTTGGGCTGTCGGGTTCTGTAGCGGCTGTGCCCTCCATCGCATGGAAAATCGGTTCTCTGATTTCGCTCGCATGAGTGAGACGCTGGGAAATCAACTGGGTGATGTTTATGGCGAAGTCATGGACGCGGAGTGGCAATTGCGTTACCGTGAAAGCTGGGTTCTGGAACAGGTGAATCCACGGGACCTGGAACCCCGGGTATTCAATGAAAACCGCCGCCGCAACCGAGAAAAAGCCATTGAATTCCTGGCGACTTACCCGGCATTGTTGCTTTCCCTGATCAGGCGTGATCATATGGAAGAATTGGATCGGCAGGCTGACAGGGTACGCAGGGATTTGGTTGTATTGCAGCAACATGGATCCGGGTGGATCTCACCTCCGGTGGCCGGAGTAGCCGCGGCTTTGGTGAACACCATTCCCCATTTGCTTCGGGGTGCTACCACCTATAAACTGGTACGGCGCCTCATGCATGTAAATGATGAGGTTTTTGCGGCGTTGTGTCGAGAATTGGAGGCGGATCTCTGGGATTGCCGCCTCTGGGTCGAACGGTGTTTTTCGCGACGTTTCCGCTGGGAAGTATCGGACGCCTGGCCGGATCAGCCTTCCGGCCGTGAGCGGGTCGCCAAAGCCGGAATGAAACTGTTGCAGAAACGGGACAGTGTACTGGCCCTGCTGGATCAGTCCATTGCCGTGCTACCGGAATTGTGCGCCGCTCATACTGAACTGATGCTACGCGTGCGTTCCAGCCGCGGAATATGGCCGGCAATGCGCCAACTGGCCGCGGCTCTTGACCAGTTGGGACAATGCCTTGAAGCGTGTCGCGAAAAGAGGTGAATCACATGCCCGTGGATTTCATGCTGACCCTGGTGCTGTTGATCGATGCCCTGGAAAAGCGTCTGGCCGGATGCGGCGATAAACAGGAAAGGATTCGCTTGCGCAGGATGGTGGAAAGCCTTGATGGATGGCTGGAACGTTGCCTGATGGAGCGGTTTTCCCATCGGGATGTGCTGGTTGATCGTGCCCGCAGGCACCTGGATGGCGCGCGGAAACGTTTGCGGCGCTTGAATCCGCGCAGCACCCGGCTGGAGGCAGTCCTCAAGGAAATCAGCACGGTATTGGTCCAGTTGAATGGCTGGTGGGAACAACAAGTAGTGAAAAAGAGGTGACAGGTGTAGGGGCGGCCCCCTGTGGCCGCCCTTGGCGATTTGCGAGGGGCAAGTGACAGGGAGCAACCTGGAATAAGGAATAAAGCAGAAGGAATCAGGCAACTACGTTTCCGCCCTCAACTCTCTCAACTTGCTTTTACTTTTCACTCTTGTGCCCGAATGGGTATTTTGCGGAGCTCCGCCCGGCCAAAATCTCATCAAGGTTGAGGCCGCGTTTCTGGAAATAGGCGGGGAAAAAATCCCGGCGCACGCGATCCAGGCGGGGAGTGATAAACTCCAGCACCTTCTTTTCCGAGGTATTTTCGCGCACATGGAAAATGTTGCGTTTCCAGTGGGCCAGCCATCCGGAGAGGCAGATGGGCTGGAAGCGGCGGTAGTAGCGTGGGTTGAGCAGGTTGAGAGGGGATTTGGGACGTTTGACGTCGAGGCTGTTCCAGTCAATATGAAAGCCCTGCTCAAGCAGGAGCCGGCGTCGCTCCTGGCGCGAGTTCAGTTCGTAAACCGGAGAAAAATAGCGGACCTTGAAATCTCGAGCGAAATCGTGAATCAATTGCAGGTATCCGGGATAGTTGTCCGCTGTTACCAGGATCGTTTCCCTTCCCGGCGCCTGTTCCCAGTTGGCGCCATCGGTAAAAGCCGGAATGCCGTGTTCCAGGGCGTAGAGAACACAGGAAAGCGCCATGGATGCGCGGCAGGGAATACACCAGGCGATTTCGTTGCCGAAGTCGCGGGCATTGCGCCGCAAATCCTTCAGCGCCAGGGCACGAAAGAGGGGCCGGATATCGATGATTTCGAAGGTCACGCGTTCCGGCCCCAGCAACTCCTGCATGCGTTTTACGTTCGGGCGGCTGAGGCTCAGCCCGCAGTGCAGATAGCCTTTGTCGAATGTCAGTAGGTGGATCCGTTCGTACTGTTTTGCCAGGAGCAGTGCCGTGTACAGGGAATCGATTCCCCCGGAAAACTGGACGATGACTTCATCGGGGCGTATCTGCGGCATGACCTTGGTCCGATTATTCCCCGGCAGGCCGGCGGATGGTCTGGAGAAAACGCACCAGGCTGAACGCGGCCAGGATGTAGAATACCCAACCCGTAATCAGCGTAAAGCGGATTCCCATCATGATGCAGAGGATAGTCGCGATTACCGATGACAGCACGGACATGGCGCCGTTGATTCCCCAATACCACTGGGTCGGAGACTTGGATGAGAGGTCCGCCACTTTCATTCCCAGGGGAAAAGCCATACCCATGAAAAATCCAATCAGGGAGACCATCAAAATCGCCACGCTCACGCGAACTACGGTTGAGGCGGAGCGGAACAGGGTCCAGATCAGCGGAGAGGCCAGGGCATATACCAGGATGGACAAAAGCAGAAACATCATGGTGGTTCGCACCCGCCGCAGGGATTCGGTCTGATGGGTAATGCGGATGCGTTGGGTAAACAGGCTCCCCAATCCACTGGAGATCAGTAGCGAGAACAACACGGTGGTCAGTCCGTAAGTGGGATGGCCCAGGAAAATGGACAACACGTTTAATTGAGAGATCTCCACCAGCATGAACGCCATGCCGATGGCGCTGAAAAACAGGATCCCCCAACGCATGGACGCCCGGTCCACTTCCATGTGGCGGAAAGTATGTCGCAAGGGAAAGACAATCGTGGCCGCGGAAAAGAGGATGACAATCCCCAGGCAGATAAAGAGCACGACAATGGCGGAGATGTTGGCATTGGTTTCGAATTTGCGGGCTTCATTCCATGAGAAAAGGTGGCCGGCTTTCAGGATCTGGAAAAAGAAGGGATTGTTGTCCGTGGGGGGGGCCAGCGTGACCGGGATCCGTTGCGCCAGTTGCCGGCGCTTTGAGGGATTGATGATGGCTTCGTATTCGGGGATGGTGGCGCGATTCGGTCCCAGTACATATTGAAACTTCATCTTTTCGCACAGTTCGGCGATTTTACTTTCGTCACTGTCAGAAAAAGGGGAAGGGCTTAAAAGGATATTTCCGGTTTTGTTTCCGCGGATCAGCATCAGGTGGCGGCGGACATCCCGGATACCGCGTTTTTCCAGGGTGGCGGCGGCCAGCGCGGTCAGGCGGAACATCTCTCCGTCCAGGTCGGAACGCCACCAGCGGGAAAACGTCAGGATGCCGTCGGCGTTCATGTGATCCAAAAAAGTGTTCCAGGCTTCCACTGTGTAAAGGCTGTTTTCCGTGAGCGCAAAAGCTCCGGAGGAGGATGCGGCGTAGGTATCAATCAACGATGATTGAATGATGTCGAAACGCTCCTGGTGGCGGGTGATGTAACTGCGTGCCTCATCGTTGACCAATGTAACCCCGGGGAAACGGTCCAGATGGCCGGTATATTCTCCATAGGTGTCGATCAGGGCGTTAATCACGTCATGGTTGATTTCCACGCCCACGATCCGCTTCTGATCAAAGGCCAGGGCGGAAAGGATGTCCCGCCCGCCCCCGGCTCCGATGATCGCCACGCCGGCATCTTGGCACAGGTAGTGGGCCAGGTTGGTGACATCCCATTTCAGGTGCTCAACCTGGTTCAGGTCACCGTTGAATCGGGTCAATACGGTGCCGGCGGAAGAATCGATCACCAGCAGTTTCTGATCTACCGTGCGGCGTTTTTCCAGGTAAACCGGGCTCAAGCCCCAGCCGAAGGGGCGGTTTGAATAAGGCTTGACGATCACGCGGGAAAACGAGTTCCAGCGCTCGTAGGGCGGCGGGGGTTCCTGTTGCCCCCGAACCCAGAATATGCGCATGGTCTGGGTCTGGTTGTTGATGAAAGCCGCACCCAGGGCGACCAGCCCGAGTACGCCGATCGCGATCGCCGAACGCAGGCCTTTTCCCGGTGGACGCAGGGGGATGGCGGCGAAAAAGGCCAACCCGGTCAGCACCAGAATCATGCTCAGTGGTTCCAGGCGATCCATCAGGGGAACAAACAGCAGGCAACCAAAGGCGGCTCCGGTCAGGTCAAAAAAGTAGAGAAACGAGATGCGGTTGAGAAACTTGGTCAGCAGGACGCAGACCAGGACCCCCGCGAAAAAGAAGGGCACGGAGATGCCGGCAAACACAACCGTCATGGAGGCGATTTCCGGGATGGATCCCCCGGGGATGAAGGGGACGCTGAGGAAGAGCAGGAGCTGGGCGAAAACGGTCAGCGCGAAGTAGATGGTATAGCGGTACAGGTTAAGCGTGATATTGATGGGATTGAATTTGTCTTTCTTCAGATACACGTATACCGCGCCCGCGGTCATTCCGAACAGGGCGATCGAGATGGCCATGAAAGAGAAGTGGTACCAGGCCACTACGCTGAAAACGCGGGTAACCAGCAGCTCCAGCATCATGTTGATCAGGGTAATGAGCAGAAGTGCGATATACAGGGGCGCGGCGGATCGTTTCGTATTCATTTTCACCTCAACGAAAGCGGCATAAAAAGAGCAGAAATTGTAAAGCAAGCGTGCCTGAAAGTCAAACCGTATCCGATGACTTGCCGTCGAAAAACGGGTGTTCCGATGTTCGGATTTATTTGACTTCACTCAGCCGTTTCAGTATAATTCGGGCGTTACCTATAGCCTAACTGCTGTATCAAAAATACGTGGAGGTTCTTAATGAAATCCAGATGGTTGGTTTTAGTGTCCACCGGTGTATTTGTGCTGACTTCCGGTTTCAGTCATGCCCAGGAAGTCGGCACACCTGAGCCGGATTGCCCGAAACGGGTGCAGGTCCTGATTCAAAAAATTGAGACAGATGCCTTCAAGGAATACAGGGAATTCAGAGTGAATTTCCACCCCCGGTCCGCGGTTGCGCAAACCGCGATTGCCGGTACTGTAACGGACATCAAGGTGTCTGATGGGGACCTGGTATCAGAGGGTTTCGTTCTGGTGATGCTGAACGAAGGTTTGGAAACCGAGGCCGCTGAAGCGGAAGCCGAGCTGGCCCGGTGGGAAAAAATCCTTTGGAACCGGGAACACTGGAAAGAACGCAGCCCGGCGGCGGAAGCCCAGGCCAGGAGTAAAATCGACGAGGCCAGGGCCCGGTTGGAAGAGATCAAAGCCCGGGCGCCCCAGGCGTCGGTAACCGCTCCCCTGGCAGGCACCGTGGAATTGATGGTGGTTCCCGGTACTGAAGTGGAAGCCGGGACCGAAGTCGCCAGGGTCACCAATTCCCGCCTGAAAGTGACCGACCTGAAAGTGGATCCGGCGGACCTGGACCTCTTCCCCCTGGGGAGCCAGATCGACCTGGGAAACGGCATGACCGCTGAAGTGGCCGGCGTGGAAAACGATGTGGTCCATCTGGCTGTTGTGGATCCGGCTGAACGCCTGGGCGCGGATCCGATCTCTTTCAAGCTGCTCAAGCGTGAAGAGACCGATGCCGTCGTGATCTCAGAGGATCAGGTGCTCAGTGACGATGCCGGAGACCATGTGTTCGTGGTAAGCGGCAAAAACGCACGCCGCGCTGATATCGCGGTGGATGCCCGTTACGCCGGCCGCGTTCTGGTCAGCTCGGGACTGGATGTTGGCGATCTGATGATTACTCATCACCTCTTGAATCGCAAAACCGGAGAACTGGCGGATACGCTGGTGTGTTTGCAAGACGGCAAACGCGTCCGGGTAATGATCCGGGATCCCGAATCCGGCAGCTTTGTGAAATTCAAAGGCGAACTGCCGCCGCCTCCGGCCCCCCCGGTGGATGAAAAAGAAGAGCAAGAACCCGAAAAACCCGAAGTTGTTGTCGAACCGGAACCCGCGGCTGCGGCTGAGGAAGAAGTTCTTTCTGAGCCGGGCGGGGAAGGTGAGTGGACCCCAAGCCTCGGCATCGGGGCCGGAATCGGCTTGTCCATGATGTCGGACGAAGTGTTCAAGGAAGTGTACGGTTCCAGTGCCATGAGTTTTGATTTCCGCCTGGTCTACGCGTTTCATCCCCGGGTGGAAGGGTTCCTGGACGTGGCCTATTCGACACAGACCGGCACCATCCTGGGTGTGGATGTGGAAACCAAGATCGTCCGCGCCCCAATCGCCCTGGGCGCCCGCTACGTTTTCGACGTGGGCGGCAGTTTCAAGCCTTACTTGGGCGCGGCGGCGGTGGCTTTCAACGTCAAAGAGACCAATGACTACGTTCCGGATGCGGGTTACGTAACGCGCTGGGGATTCGGCCTGGTGGGTGGCGTCTGCTATTCAGTAGCGCCCCAAGTGGATCTGTTCTTTGACCTGCGCTACGGATTCGGCACCCATAAAATCGAAGATTTCGAGGACGAGGCGAAGCTCGACACCCTGCGTTTGCACCTGGGAGTCATCTACCGCATCCGCCTGTAAGCGCTTATAGAGAAATCGAGGAGGAAACATATGAAGAGGACTTTGTGGATAGTAATAATGGCGTTCCTGGTGGTGCCTTTCCTGGGCGCCCAGGACCTGTATGACGCAGACCATGGGCACGATGCCCTCTCCCCCAACGCGGATCCGGAGAAGGTCAGTATCTCGCGTTCGGGCGGCTACGGCCCTTATCGTTCCATGCACCCGGTTGTCAAGGTGCTCAGCACGGGCAGCGCGATCGTTCTCTGGGAAGAGGGACCATCCGAGCGCGAATGCAACGTCGTGTATCGCTTCCTGGACATCCAGACCGGCAAGTGGAATCCCCCGCTGGACCAGTTGCCCCGGGTGGCGGCTGCACGGCTTCGTTCCGCCACTTTTCCCCAGGTGGTGGAAGACATGGACGGCATTATTCACGTGAT
Source organism: Candidatus Aminicenantota bacterium (assembly GCA_016926835.1). Lineage (GTDB taxonomy): Bacteria > Acidobacteriota > Aminicenantia > UBA2199 > UBA2199 > UBA876. The sequence goes on from JAFGNX010000028.1 coordinate 10,326, forward strand.
CTTCCAGGATGGCACCGCCCAGGTCAACCGCGACATTTACCATACCAAGCTGGTGGGAAATTCATGGGAACGGAAACTGGTATTGTACGACCGCCCGAACTCAGCCTGGCCGCGCATCAACCTCGACCCGGAAACCGGTGACCTTTACGCATCCTGGCACAAGTTGATCCCCCATGCCGAAGGCCTGAATATCATCGAAGGCGACAGCGAGATCGTGTACAGCGTGCTGAAAAAGGGCGCGACCCACTGGAGTGAATCATTTAACTACTCCAACGCCTACCTGAACCACCTGAACAATCCCATTATGGGCAGTATCACCATCCACCACTCTTCGGCCTGGGCCAACGGCCATTTGCACGGCCTGTTCATGGACGGTGAAGAGGGGAGCTGGGCTATCGCCGGCCAGTCCATGCCCCGGGGCGGGTTTACCGGCAAATACGGCGAGGCGCCGGTCATGGTGGCCGGGGCCGCCTACTGGCCGGAACTGGAGGCGGACTCCGAAGGCAACCTCTACGGCGTGTATACCTCTCGTGACGGCAACACCTACCATTGCTACAAGCCCGCCAACGGACCCTGGCAGGCCCGCGGATCCGTCGGCCCCGGCCAGTTGGATTTCATCGGCTTGACCGTAGCCAAGAACGACGTGGCCTACTGCATCACCAAGAGCGGGTATGCCGAGGGTTTCCTGCCCGTGGTGTCACGCTTCACCGAACAAAAAATTGCTCCCCTCATCCAGGTGGACAATAGTTCCCGCTTTCCCATCCGCCCGGAAATCGATGTAGACAACCAGGGCGCCATGCACTGCGTATGGGTGGACCGCAACTGCAATGAGTCCAAAACCGATCATTGTGCCACCGGGGTCTGGTACCGCAAGATCTCTCAGGAGCCCGGCGGCCCGACTGTAGACATCGAAGGCGTGCCGGCCGTCATCATCACCAAGGAAGAAACGGTCTTTAACGGCCGGGTGGTCAAGGTCAACGGCAGTATCGCCAAGCATACCTGGTACATTCACGAATTGGGCCTGTGGCAGAGTGGTGATGATTTGAAGGTGACTTTCGCCACCCCCGGATTCTACACGGTCCACTATTACGTGGCGGATAACAATTTCCGCATGGGCCACAAGGCCATTACCATCGAGGCGATCGACGCTCCCTACCAGCCCACGCAGGCATCCGTGTCTGAATCCTTGATCAGCGGCTTCCTGTTGCGCCTCTATATCAACGAATTGACCTGGAAAAGCGATGCCCGCAACGACGAGAAATTTGAAAACCTGACCCATTTCAACATCTACCGGCGCCAGGTCGGAAGTACTGACTGGGGTTCCGTTTACACCCAGGTGGATTTTGCCGGTTCGGCAAATGCCTATCAATTCCGCGACGATTCTCCCGGCTTTAAGACCACGCAGGAAGCCGCGGCATGGGAATACGCCGTGACCGTGGTGGCAGACGTTTCGGGTGCTGAAAAAGAGAGCAAGAAAACCGTTTTTTCCAGAAATTAGCCTGATAAGAGCACACAAGCGGCCCCCGGCGGTAATGCCGCCGGGGGCCTTTTTCTTTTTGAGTCCCGAGTTAAGAGGTGATGATGTCCGCAAGCCGGGTTGTCGCCGTACTTGACGGCGAGGCCGTCAAGGCGGTCCCGGTGGTTCGCGCCCTGGGCGAAGCCGGCATCACGGTCCACCTCTTTTCCTTTGAGCGATTGTCGCCCGCGGCGGCCAGTCGTTACTGTCACCGGCACACGCGTTTAAAGCGGTTTGATGCCCGGATCCTCTGCAATATCCTGACCGAAAGGGAAATCTCCCTGGTCATGCCTCTGGAAGATCGCACCATGGCCGCTCTTCATGCGGATCCCCTGATGTGGAAGGATGTTACGTTGATCCAACCGGATGCCGCCGACCTCGAACGTTTCCGGGACAAGGCCGCCACCATCGATCTGGCCGTTTCGCGCAATGTGCCTGTTCCCGAGACCGCAATTCCCGCCAGCCTCGCGGAGGCGGAATCTTTGCTGCGGCAATGGCGGTATTTTCCGGTGGTGATCAAGCCGCGCGTATCTTCGGGTTCGCGGGGCATCCGGATTGCGCCGGATGCGGCTTCCGCTTTAACAGCTTACCGGCGCGTACATCGGGATTATCCCCTGCCCCTGCTGCAGCGGTTTGTCCCGCCCGGAGGCCGTGCCCTGGGAGTCGAGTTCCTGTTTTTCCGGGGACGGGAGGTGCGGGTATTCGCCCACGAAAGATTGCGCCAGTTTCCGGTAAAAGGCGGACCGAGTACCTATTGCAGGGGATGTACGGATGCCCGGGTCGTGGCCATGGGTAGACGCATAATGGACGGCCTGGGATACTCGGGGTTTGCCATGGTGGAGTTCCGTGAAGATCCTGAAACCGGTACGCTTTACCTCATGGAGGTCAATCCCCGTCCCTGGGGATCCATCGCCCTGCCCCGTTTTGCCGGCGTGGATTTCGCCGTTGAGGCGGTACGGGTTTTTTCAGGCGGGCATGTCGGCCCGGATCAGCCGGAGGTTCCGAAGGATGCCGCGGATTACCACCTGCGCTGGTTGCTGCCGGCGGATCTTCTTAACCTCTTGACTGATCGTGCGGTTTCTTTCCGGGTCAGGATGCGTGAACTCTGCCGGCGCTATCCGCGTACGGTTTACCAGATTCTGAGTCGCAAGGATCCCAATCCGGCATGGGTCATGCTTTTCAAGATGGTCGCGGGTGCCTTCAACCCCCGGTTCCTGTTGCGTAACTTCTTGCGCCGCTGACCGGATCTGCGCCTATTCCGGATCCCCGATATTTGTGGCGGGATACCCCGTTGCTTCCAACAGGTCCAGGATCTCGGCACTGCTTCGCACACATTCCAAGCTGACCTGTTTCTTTTCCAGATCGATGTGGATATCGGTAATGCCGCCCGCGGCTTCCAGGGCGGAACGGATGCGCGCCTCGCAGTGGGCGCAGGACATGTCGGGAACACGGAATGTTTTTTTCATGCGGATAAGCTCCTTTTCACTTTCCCGGGAATCCGGGACGCGTTCCAGACCACGTTGGCGCTGCTGAAGAACATGGCGGCTTCCGCCATCAGTGGATGAAGCAGCGCGGCCATGGCCAGGGGAATGGCCAGCAGGTTGTACAGGAAGGCCCAGAAGAGGTTCTGGCGAATGGCGCGGAAAGTGATTCTGGAAATGTCGACGGCATCCGCGACCCGTGACAGGCCGCCGCGAACAATCACCATGTCAGCGCTTTCCATGGCAAGGTCGGTTCCCTCGCCCACGGCGATGCCGACATCCGCGGTTTTCAATGCGGCGGCGTCGTTGAGTCCGTCTCCCACCATGCCCACCCGCAACCCGTTCCGCTGCAAGCGGTGTACGATGTTCACCTTATCTTCCGGGCTCAACCCGGCAAAAACTTCGTCAATGCCGGCGGCTTCAGCAACGGTTTGGGCCGCGGCTTCGTGATCACCGGTCACCATGATGACCCGGATGCCTTCTTTGCGGAACCGGGCCACGGAATCAGCACTGTCTTCGCGCAGGCTGTCCGCCGCGGCCAATCCACCTTCTACGCGGCCGTCGCGGCGCAACTCCATGACCGTGTATCCCGCGCGCAGCCAATCCGGGTAATCGCCGGCTTTTTCCGGGCGTCCCAGATAGAAACGGCTGCCGTGTAAGTGGCCGCTGATTCCCCGCCCGGCCGTTTCACTGATCTTTTCCACTTCAGACAGTACGGGAGCGTGAATGCTCTCAGCATAGCGAGTCACCGCTTCGGCCAGGGGATGATTGGAGTGGCGCTCCAGCGCGGCGGCTACAGCGATCATTTCAACGGAGAGGGTGTTGTCAACCACGTGGGGATGTCCCCGGGTCAGGGTTCCGGTTTTGTCGAGAAGCAGGGCGTCCATTTCCTGAGACATCTGGATGGCTTCGCCGTTGCGAATGATCAGGCCGCGTTGTGCTGCCGCCCCGCTTCCGGCCGTCAAGGCCATGGGCGTGGCCAGGCCCAGGGCGCAGGGGCAGGCGATCACCAGGGTGGCCACGATCGCAAAGATCGCGGTGGATGCGGCGCCGGCATCCCAGACCACCCAGGGCAGCCAGGTGGCGGCTTTCCGCAGCAGGGGCTGCAGGTGAGAATACGCCCCGAACCACACCGCGCCCGCAACCAGCGCGCAGGCGGTAACCACGGGAATAAACACCAGTGTGATGCGATCCGCAAGCGCCTGGATGGGCACCTTGGACGATTGGGCTTCTTCGACCAGTCGGATCATGCGTGACAGAAAAGTGTCCGCGCCCACGCGGGTCACGGCAATCTGCAGGGAGCCGGACTGCAGGATGGTACCGCTGATTACCGCATCCCCCTTCTGTTTGGGTACGGGTGTGGGTTCACCGGATACCATGGCTTCTCCGACCAGGCCCCTGCCGCTGTCAACTGTTCCGTCCAGCGGTATCCGCTCACCGGACCGCACCCGGATCAGGCTTCCCGGTTTCACACTGTCCGCGGGAACGCGTACAGTGACGCTTTCGTGGACCAGATCGACTTCATCGGGCTGCAGGGCCATTAGATCGTGAATGGCCGCGGCGGCGCGACGCCGCAGCCGTGATTCCACGTAACGTCCAGTCAAATGCAGGGCCGGCAGCATGGTGGCCAGGCTGCCGAAAGAGAGTACCGGGGTCCCCAAACCGTTCATCAATGCCGTCGCCCAGGCGGCGGCACTGCCCATCACAACCAGCGAATCCATGTTGGTGTGGCGGTGTACCAATGCGATCCAGGCGCTGCGGAGGGTGCCGCGTCCCGGAAACGCCCATAAAACCAGTCCGGAAGCAACCTCAATCCACGGCATGCCGGGAACGTGGATTTCAGACATGTGCAGGATCATCAACAGGGTTACCGGAAGCGTTATCAGCAGGGCGCGGAAGAGGTTGGCCCGGGCCAGGCGGAAACGAAATTCCGCGATGTCCTTGCCCGGAGGCTCGGTATCGATGCTGTACCCGGCCTCACGGACGCTCTGGTCTACTGCTTCCATTGTCAGTTCGGGCGAGCCGGTCACGAAACCCCGTTCCGTGGCCAGGTTGACGGATACGAAATCCACTCCCGGTGTTCTGGACAACTGCTCTTCCACCCGGCGCACGCAGGACGCGCAGGTCATTCCCCGAATGCCGAATGAAAGCCTGGACTCGTTCTTGGTGTCGGATTGTTTTTCGCTCATACCGGCCTCAGTGTAGCACTCCTCTAAAAGGAACAAAAGTCAATCGCCCGGGGATGGGTACAAGTATGGCCTGGTTAAGATCAGGTTAAATATTCACGTTGCGGTTGAGTCTGAAGCGCAATTCAACTACAATAACCGGTGAAATTCGTCCGGGGCCCCTGCAAGGCCCCAAGAGGAGATTGAATCCATGCGGATGTGTCGGACCCTGTTGTTGCTGTTCGCATTGGCCATAGGCATTTCCGCCCAGGATGTGAAGGATTCGCCACAGTCCTTTTCCCTCAGACAGGCGCAGGAATACGCCCTCAAACACAGCCGCGACACCCGTGCCGCCCGCATCGATGTCAACCGGGCGCGGCGCAAAGTGTGGGAAACCACGGCCATCGGCCTTCCCCAGGTAGACGCATCTTTTTCATACCAGCACTTTCCCGCCATTCCCACCACCCTGTTACCCGCGGAGATTTTCGATCCCGATGCCCCCCCGGGAACATTCGCCGAATTGAAGTTCGGCACCGCACACAATGCGCGCCTGGACGTCACGGCCTCACAATTGTTGTTCCAGGGTAGTTATCTGGTGGGATTGAGGGCCTCGAGAGTCTATCTGCAGCTGTCCAAAAATCAATTGGAGCGGGCGGAAGTGGACATAAAGGAAACCGTGGCCCGAACCTATTTCCTGATCCTGTTGTCGGAGCGTTCCCGCGAAATTTTAAAGACCAGCCTGGAAAACCTGGACAAAACCCTGTGGGAAACGCGGGAGCTTTACGCAGCCGGATTCGCCGAGGACACGGACGTGGACCAATTGCAATTATCGGTCACGGA
>JAFGNX010000029.1 GCA_016926835.1 Candidatus Aminicenantota bacterium
CTGGGAGTTGGCAAGACGCGCTTTGTCCAAGGACTTTTTTCCGGGCTGGGGGGAGATCCGGGCGAAATCGTCAGCCCCACTTTTGCCCTGATGAATGCACACTATCTCTCAGGCCGGTTGCGGTTGCTCCATTACGACCTTTACCGCCTGCAAGCGGCAGCGGGTGAACGGGTACCGGAAATTGATGATGAGCTCGGGGAAGCAGTCCAGGTAGTGGAATGGGCCCAATACCTGGGCCCCCGTTACCATGAATTACCGGACGCGGTTACCGTAATCCTGGAGTTTGCGGCCGCGGATGACGAGCAACGAAGCATCTCTATTTACTGTCGTGACAAAACCGCCACCCGACTGGAGCGTGAAATGAGGCGATTGGGACTTGCCGCATTTCCAGGTTGAATCACCAGAGAAAGAAATGAATCCCCGCGTTTATGGACAGCCCGCGCATATCCAACTTTTCGAAACCTTCAAAAAATTCGCCCAACTCGGCTCTGAGGTAGAGGTAGCGGGCTTCAAGTGAGATGCCGGAATTTCGCCCAAGCCGTAGAACCATGCCGGCTTTGCCGGTGAAACCAGGGCTGAATTTGGACGCGTCCGCATATCCTTCATAGACGCTGAAATCCTGGTTGTCGATAAAATTCCCCCATTGCTCGTATTTCCAGGCATAGAGGCCTCCGCCAAGGGCCAGAAAGGGGTAGAAGGTGCGGCGGCGACCAATGGGATAGAGTTTGATTGTGGCTTCCAGGGAGGTGATTCTCAGAGAGATGTTCTGGGGAATCAGGGAGCCGTCTTCATACTCAAAATCACGGTAGTAACTGCGCTTCTCTTTTTTGTATATTCCGCCTTCAAAAGAGAGCGAGAACCGTTCACTCATGAGCCATTCGTACTCAAGTCCGTAATACAGCTCCACCATATCGGCTTTCTCGAATTCCAGGTTGGCGCGGTTAATGTCCCAGAGATCCGATTCCATGAAGGGGATGAAGACGCCGGCCTTCAGGTTCAGGCTCTGGGCCGACAATCCCATCGACAGGGTCAACAAAACACTCAGCCAAACAATCATCATGCGTTTCATGAGTACCTCCGCTGGTTCAGTAACAGCAAAAATGTTGCCAATCCATGCAGGCCCGAGGGCCGTTTCTTGTCCGATCTGTGGACAGTCGGCCGGCTTCAGGCGGGACGTTTCTCATTGCAGGGCATCACGCAGCTTGGATCTGGATGGAAGGGAATGAAAGCGCGCGATCTCGCTGCCGTTGCGAAAAATGATCAACGTGGGCACACTGAGTACCATGTATCGGGCCGCCAGTTCCGGTACTTCTGATACGTTGATCTCAAAGGTTTGGATGTCCTGAATTGAAAGTTCATCAATAACACTCTCCAGCAAAGCCGGCACTTTGCGGCAGGGAGCACAACCGGGGGAACTGAAATCAAATACAACGGTTTCAGCTGCGGAAAGCGCAGCGTCATGGGTGTCGGCAGTCAGCGGTTTCATGGGCGCTTCTCCAAAAGTGCTTCAATGGTGCGGCGCAGCGAATCCGGATGTCCCGCGCCGACGGTAATATTTGCGATACGACCCATGCGATCGATCAACACCAGGGTGGGGATGCCGGATATCTTGTATGTATCAAAACTCTGGCCTTCCCGGGATACAGCCACCGGATATTCGATGTTGTTGCGGGTAATGAACTCTTTTATCAATCGGAGTTCTTCATCCGCTTCCACCCGCCCGCGGTCCTGTATGTCATCCCTGTAATAACCATGCAAACGTGTCAACCCGATGATTTCCAGTCCTTTTCCCTTGAGGTCCTTGTGCATGCGGATCATATCGGGTATGACCATGCGGCAGGGTTTGCACCAGGGAGCCCAGAAATCGATCAGCACAACTTTTCCCTTTAACCCGTCCAGTGTCAGTGGATGCTGGTTGATCCAGTGCTCAGCTACCAGACGGGGGGACGGCTGGCCGAGCATTTCCATGCGTTGGCGTTCGGCTTCCAGGGAGGCCCGCATTGCGGGGTCGCCGGCATTTTCTATCGCCTTGTTCAGCCATTCACGGGCGCTTTCAAAACGGCTTTCACTCTGATCAAGCCGCGCGAGTTGCGCATACACGTTGGCGCGAAACAGAGAGAAGTGGGGTGGCATTTCGGTGGATTCTGCGAATTTCCGGGCGAATTCGCGCTGAACATCGGCATCATCCGCAACCATGGCGAAATAGAGCCAGATATTGTGGCGATCGGTGGGGTCGGCGATGTCGCTTTTAAGGGAACGAAATATGTCCAGGGCATCCTGTTTCCGTTGTGCGGCCATATGGGCCAGTACCTGGACCGTAAGGGCCTCTGTTGGTGGTTCCTTGCGGTTCAGTAACGGCTTTAACAGAGACTCCGCATCGGGAATCCGCTGAAGGTTTACCAGGATTCGGGCCCGCAGGACTATTGCGGGGTCTGACTTCGGGTTTTCGGGCATTTCATTGAGCAATTCATTCAGACGACGGTCGCGGGTTTGTTGCAACTGCAGGTAGTTCTCACGATCCGTCACTTTGGTGAGGCCGGAGTTGAAATCTTGCTGAATCCGGGAAAAAGTCGAATGAAACCGTGCCAGGTCGGCATTGGCATTGTGGCATCCCACGGTTGCCAGTATGAAGACGAGGACGTTTGCGGTTATGGACGCTCGGGTTGTCATGGCAGCATCTCCGTAAGGTTAAATTTTAACTTTAATGATATCATACCTTGCCACGCAACACAACCTTTTCTGTTTGACGGTTCGTGCAGCGGATGAAAATTACAGCCGGATATTTAAGCATGCGGGCAGACATTCGAATCGCGCCGGCAAGGTTCCTCCGGGTTCGCCGTCGAATTCAAGACTTACGGTTTCGCTTTTTGCGGACACTTCGATGGCTCTGGCTTTCAGAACGCGTACTTCAGGACGTTTATGAATGGTTCCGGTATACAAGCTGGGTGAACGACGGATAATGGCCATGGGTGTCATGTCGTCTACCAGCACAAGGTCGAAGCAACCATCATCCGGCCGTGCGTTCGGGGCGATAATCATACCGCCGCCGAACACGCTGCCATTGGCTACCGCCCCGATGAGGAAACGCCCTTCCACACATGTTCCCTCGTCTGTTTTAATGCGGATACTCGGGCTGGAATAGTGCCGTATCGTGGATAAGAGGCCTGAGTAATACGTCCATCGGCCCGGTTTGCGAATCGGGCCGTTTGATAAGCGCCGAACCACTTCCGCGCCGATCCCGAAGTCTGCGACATTGACGAAATAACGCGCGGGCGGCGCATCCGGTCCCAGGTATTCGATTCGTCCGGCATCAATGCGCCTGGGCACAGCCGTTTTGATGCGCTGCAGTGAAGCTTTCAGGTCACGCGAGATTTTCAGGCCGCGAATAAAATCGGATCCGGTTCCGGAAGGGATCATTCCCAGGGATGCGTCACCGTTGATGGCGCAATGGTTGTTTTCCACAAAAAAACCATTGGCGATTTCGTTGAGTGTACCGTCTCCACCCACGCCGATAATGAGGTCGAAGCCATCGCGCAGCAGTTCGCGCACGATTTCAGTGGCTTGAAGTGGACGTTCGGTAAAAACGTATTTGAATTCACGATAGTATTGCCGTACCGCTTCGCGGATGGTTTCCCATCGCTCAGCGGTACGCCCCCGGGCGGAAAACGGGTTGACCACCAGGTGTACCCGGCTGGCGTCAGTCATGATATTCCCCGGTGGGGCGTCCGGAATCTTTGCGTTTGTGCGGCGACCAGGCCCAACGGGCGGTTATCCCGCCCAGGATCCCCACCAATCCGGATAAGACGATCGACATCAACAATACGATTCCCAGCATGCCGCGAAAATCTTCGCTGGTGATCCAGGGGTCTACTTATTCCCTGAAAGTCGGCAGGATTTTCCCGATCAGGGTCAGCATACGGCTGAACCCTTCCGGGGAAATGGTAGACAGGATCACGTGTGTAAACAGGGCGAAAATCACTCCGCCCAAAAGGCCGCTCAATCCTCCGCAAACAACAGCTTCCCCCAAAGTGGCCTTCCGGTTTCGGCGTTGAAAAATCCACACTCCGATGGCACCGCCGATTGCCATCCAGAACATAAAGAAAAGGTTCAAGAGATTGACAAGCGGGATCAGGGATAACACACCGGCACTGCCGGCCCCGATCAGGATTCCATAAGTCAGTTGTGCAGAACGGGTTGGCACTTTCACTTCAATCTCTCCACTTTGCCCGCGTTCCTGGGAGGGGGGGTGTTGGTAATCAGGATTCTTCCCTGCGATGTGATTACCTTGTACAGGGGAGAGGAACCATTTGAGCCTGCAGTAAAGGTGCGTCCCATAAGGCGCATCACGCGGCGTACGTACTGTTGGGTCTCCCGGAATGGGGGGATGCCGTTGTGTTTGCGTACGGCTTCTTCTCCTGCGTTGTATGCGGCCAGAACCAATGCCAGGTTGCCGTTGAAACGCTTGTTCAAGTACTTCAGGTGGCGGATGCCGGCTTCCAGATTTTCATTGATGTTGAAACGATTCTTGACGCCGTACAGCCTGGCTGTGTCCGGCATGAGTTGCATGATGCCGACGGCTCCCTTAGGGGAAACCGCATAGGGATTGAGCGCGCTTTCAGCCCGGGCCACGGCGTGTACAAGCGATTCTTCCACGCTGTACCGGGCCGCCAACTCGCGGATCTTCACAGACAAATCCCGGCCGGCTGAAAGTGTGGAAGTGGCGGAATTCTGAACGGGCGATTCCTGGGCGGGTCTACGCAATGCGTTGCGGATTTCTATGCGTCCACGGGGATTGTATTGAATTTTGACTTCTTCCCGGGCGTGAGCGGTGACGGACACCAGCAAGAGCAACACCCATATGAATTTCATGACATCCGGTCCCTCAGAATCTCTATGACGCGTGAACGCAAAGGGGGAAAATCAGCGATCAACCGGCCGCCGGCCTGGGCGAAATCAGGCCGTCCGCCGCCACTGCCTCCCACCAGTTCCGCGATCTCCTTGACCAGTTCGGCGGCATTGATTTTAGAAGTGAATTCGGCGGCCACAGACACCGTAATCGCGGACTTACCGTTGGCATTGGCGAACAGTACAGCCAATCCCCTGATCTGATTTTTCAATTCATCCGCAAGCGTGCTGAGTTGCTTGCGATCCAAATCACCGAAAAACTCCACTACGGCAGTAGTCTCACCAACTGGTTCCGCTTTGTCCAGCACGGCTTTGATGTCCGGTTGCCGTTGTTGCCGTTGCAGGGACTCCAGGCGCCGCTCCAGATCTCTGGCATTTTGTTCCAGTTGAACCAGGTGTTGGGGCAGCGTCTCCGCGGGCTGACTGAAATGTTGTTGCAATATGTCCAAATAGTGCAGGCGCTGCTGGATGTATTTGAATGCCGGGGCGCCGCCCAGGGCTTCGATGCGCCGGATTCCCGAAGAGATTGACGATTCGGAAATTATTTTGAAAAGGCCGATTTCGCCGGTGGCATCAAGATGAGTTCCGCCACACAGTTCGGTCGAGAACTCGTCCATCTGGATGACGCGAACGATATCAGAGTACTTTTCTTCGAAAAACGCAATGGCGCCCCGAGAAACCGCCACGTCATATTCCTCGGTTGTGGCGCTGATCATGACATTGCGACGGATTTTTTCGTTTACCAGGTTTTCAACCGCCCGGATCTCCCCCTGCGCCAAAGCCTGGAAATGAGTGAAATCAAAGCGCAACTTATCCGGGCCCACGTAAGAGCCGGATTGCTTGACATGCAATCCCAGGACTTCCCGTAGCGCGGAATGCAACAGGTGTGTGGCCGTATGATGGACAGCCGTATCCCGGCGGTGCGTTACGTCGATCTCCAGTCTGACTCGGTCTCCAGGGGAAATTCGTCCGCGGTGCAGGCGGGCGTAATGAAGAAAAGCGCCGCCCTGGCTTTTTCGCGTATCCGTTACTTGAAAAAAAGCGCGATCCGAGTGTCCCTTGCCCCGGTCTCCCACCTGTCCTCCGGATTCCGCGTAGAAAGGCGTTCGGTCAAAAATGAGGATCACCTCTTTTTCACCGTCGCCGGTTTCTGCGGACTTGACCGGTTTCCCATCCATAAAAACAGCAGTGACCGTTGCCGTATCTTCATTCAGCTTGTATCCCGTAAAACGCGTGGTCAATGCGGCGGAACCTTCCAGGGCGGGCGCGGAGACGGACTCACGCCGCCGCGCTCTTGATTGTTCCCGTTGCAGATTCAATGCCGTTTGAAAACCTTCGTGGTCGATCTCGACGTTTTTTTCCCGCGCCAGATCAACGGCGAAATCCAGGGGAAAACCGTATGTGTCGGACAAAGTGAACAGTTCGGCGCCGGGAATAACCGGCCGGGCGGATTCCCGGGCCCGGTCAAGGAGTTCGTCGAAACGTCGCAATCCCCGCGCCAGGGTATGCGCAAACCGTTCCTCTTCATTCAGGATCACCCGGGAAATGAAATCAGCTGAAAATTCCAGTTCAGGGTAACAGGGCGCCATGATCTCGACCACGGTGTGACACAGGCGGTGGAGGAATGGGGCCTCCTGTCCAAGAGCCCGGCCGTGGCGGGAAGCGCGCCTCAGAATGCGACGCAATACGTATCCGCGGCCGTCATTGGACGGCAACACACCGTCGGAAATGAGGAAAGTCAGGGCACGGATATGATCGGCCACTACGTTCAGGGCAACCTCGTTATCCGCTTTGTCCCTATCTGCGCCGGTGAGTTCCGCCGCGGAGTGGATGATGGGAAGAAACAGATCCGTGGCGTAATTACCTGCGACTTTCTGCAGCAGTGCCGCCAGGCGTTCCAACCCCATTCCCGTATCGATGGAAGGCGCGGGCAGGGGGGTTAATGTTCCGGATTCATCACGGATGAACTGCATGAACACCAGGTTCCAGATTTCAACGAACCGGGAAGGGTTGGCCACGAAATCGGCTGTTCCGAAGCGTTCACCCCGGTCGAAGTGGATTTCAGAACAAGGTCCGCAGGGACCGGTGTCTCCCATTTGCCAGAAGTTGTCCGCCTCATCCATGCGTGCGATACGGTTTTCCGGCACGCCGATCCGTTCCTGCCAGATCCGGAAGGCCTCATCATCTTCCCGGAATACGGAAACCCACAACTGATCCGGGGAGAACCCGTAATCACGGGTCAGCAGGGTCCAGGCATATTCAATTGCGGCTTCCTTGAAGTAATCTCCGAAAGAGAAGTTTCCCAGCATCTCGAAAAAAGTGTGGTGAAACGCGGTACGGCCGACTTCATCAAAATCGTTATGCTTGCCCGATACCCGCATGCACTTCTGAATACTTGCGGCCCGGTTGTATTCGCGTGATTCCTGTTGCAGGAATACGCCTTTAAATTGGTTCATGCCGGCGTTGGTAAACAGCAGGGTGGGGTCGCGGGCGGGAACCAGCGGGGCGGACAAAACGCGGCGATGTCCATGGCCTTCAAAAAAAGCCAGGAAACGTTCGCGGATCTCCAGATGGTTCATATGTCATCGATGTTGAGCAGGTTGTGGTCCGGGGGGCTGTCAGATTCACTGTTCTCCGCTCCGGAGTCGGCGATATCGGAAATGCGTTTCTCCATCTCTTCGGTGGCCATGTCCTTGGTGGTCTGCACGCCGATCTTTTTGAGTTTGAACTCGTCCACATTGGACGCCCACTTCAGAGCGTCTTCATAACTGATTAAACCCCGCTCGTATAGAAAATAGAGTGATTGATCAAATGTCTGCATGCCGTATTGGGAAACACCCTGGGCGATGGCTTCGCGGATGAACTTGGTTTTTTCGGGATTCACGATGCAGTCTTGGATAAACGGGGTGGTAATCATGATTTCCACCGCCGGAACCCGTCCCTTGCGGTTGGAGCGGGGGATCAGCCGCATCGAAATAATGGCTTTCAGCACGGCCGCAAGTTGAATGCGGATCTGTTTCTGCTGGTGGGGGGGGAACATTGAGATGATGCGGTTAATGGTTTCGGGGGCGTCCAGGGTGTGAAGAGTGGACATTACCATGTGGCCGGTTTCGGCTGCCAGCAACGCGGTTTCGATGGTTTCGAGGTCCCGCATTTCACCGACCAGGATCACGTCAGGATCTTCACGCAGGGAACTGCGCAGGGCGCGGGCGAATGAGTGGGTGTCGGAGTTAACCTCCCGTTGGTTGATGATGCATTTTTTATCGCGATGAAGGTATTCAATCGGGTCTTCGATCGTCATGATATGTTCAATGCGATGGGTGTTGACGTAATCCAGCATGGCGGCAAGTGAGGTGGATTTTCCACTTCCGGTTGTGCCGGTTACCAGGATCATTCCGCGGCGTTCATCTGCGATTCGTTCCAGCACCAGCGGCAGGTTCAGGTCATGGATGGACTTGATCAACGTGGGGATGATCCGCATGACAATACCGATTGCGCCCCGCTGTTGAAACACATTGCAACGGAATCGCCCCAGTCCGGGAACACTGTAAGACATGTCGATTTCATGATCCTGCTTGAACTGTTCTTTTTGTCGGGTTCCCATGATGGAGAAAGCCATGGTGATGGTATCCTCCTGCATCAGCCGTTTGAGTTCCACCAGTGGATGGAGGGTGCCGTCGATTCTGAGAATAGGATGATTACCGACTTTCAGGTGAAGATCGGACGCGTTGCGTTCTACCGCAATTTTCAGCAGATCATCTATATTCATGACTCGCGCCTCCGCCGTATATTATAAGCTTTTCAGGCAGAATATCAAGTTTGCGAACTGATAGAGATATTCAGGGCAAAGGGGCCGGCAGGGGATATCGAATCCCGGCCTGAACGATTTCCACATCCGGAATGCCCTGATCCAGGAGTTTATGTCTGAGGCTATCCAGGGCATCGGGTTCCCCATGAACCAGGAAGATCTTTTTCAACCGGTCCAGGTCGTGTCTGCCAAGCCATCCCTGGATCTCCTGGTAATCCGCATGGGCGGAAAAAGCATTCAGGGTAACGACTTCCGCTTTGACGGGATACTCTTTGCCGAATATCTTGACTGAAGGATGTTTCTCCACCAGTTTTCGGCCCAGTGTGTTTTCCGCCATGAAACCCACGATCGCCACTATGTTGCGGGGATTGCCGATGTGATTTTTCAAATGGTGAAGGATGCGCCCGTTTTCAGCCATACCGCTGGCGGATATGATAACGGCCGGTCCTTCCAGATCGTTGATTTCCCTGGATTCCCGTACGGATGTCACATAGCGGATGGTTTCAAAACCGAAAGGGTCGATGTTTTTTGACAGAAAGTAATCAACGGTTTCACGGTCAAAACACTCGGGGTGGATCTTGAAAATCGAAGTGGCGTTTACGGCCATGGGAGAGTCAATGAAAACGGGAATGGCCCGGATGCGGCGTTCGCGGGTCAATTGGTGGATAAAGTAAATGAGTTCCTGGGTACGCTCTATGGTGAAAGCGGGGATAATGACTTTTCCGCGACGTTCACTGGCGCGCCGGATCACTTTCTCCAGCGATTCCCGGGCCATGCCCATCGATTCATGCAAACGGTTTCCATAGGTGCCCTCGAGTACCAGGTAATCGATCGGGGGCAGAATTTCGGGATCGCGGATAATGGGGAGATCGGGACGGCCGAGGTCTCCGGAAAAACCGATACACATACCGTTGTCGATCTCCAGGTGTACGGTGGCGGCGCCCAGGATATGACCGGCGTCGTAAAAAGCGGCTTGGACTCCGGGGATCGCTTCGAATGTTCTGTGGTAGCCGTGTCCGGCGAAATGCTGCATGGTGTTTACCGCGTCCTGGCTGTCGTATAGCGGTTCATATGCGATGAGGTCGCGTTCCGGGTACTTGCGTGCCTTTTCCTTAAGGTATTCATAGTCTTTGAGCTGGATATATGCGCTGTCGAAAAGAATGATATTGGTAATGTCACGCGTGGCGGATGTGGAAAAGATCGGGCCTTTGAAGCCATTTTTGACCATGATGGGCAAGGCGCCCGAATGGTCGAAATGCCCATGAGTCAGAATAATCGAATCCACGTCTGCCGGGTTGAACGGAAGATCGCGATTCTTTTCGTAAGCCTCCTGCCTGTGACCCTGAAACATGCCGGAATCGATCTGCAATGTATGGCCGTCCACGTCCAGGAAATGTTTGGAACCGGTAACCTCCTGGCAGGCTCCGTGAGAATAAAATTCAATATTCATGTCATCAATATACCGGGGTTGCGCAGGGAACGCAATCCCCGGCTTGACACTTTCTGGCCGTGTGGATATAGTGGATGCGGTTACGGGACATGTGAATGACCCTAAAAATCCTTGCTTTAACTGCTCTGCTGTCGATTCCCCTGTTCGTGGTGCTATGGATTCTGAGGCGCTTTGAAAAGCGCCGCAAACAGCGGATTGCGGATGATTTTCGTGCTTTTGTCCATGCCCATCCTGTACCGGAGCGCAATATGCGTGAAATGCGGCGTGTGTTGTTGCCAGTGGATCTGGATGTGTGGATGCACACTTCCGACGAGAACGGTCGCCGTGTGCGCGGGCGACTGCGTGATCTTTCTTTGAGCGGGGCAGCCGCAATCATCAGCGGTTTCCCCCGTCGCATGGAGCCTGGAATGGAGGTGAACCAGACGATTATTTCCACGCCGTTGAACCAGTTTTGTATAGAACGCATGCGCCTGATGCGTATCGGTTCGGGACCGGAACGACATATGGCGGCTTTTCAATTCCAGCGTATTGACGCGGAGCAGTTTACCCAACTGCAACGATTTCTCGGTTACCTGGACCGTTACCAGCACCATGAAACTGCCGGGCATTGAATTTCCCCATCGTCGCCTTTTTGTCGATCTTTTCGGCGATTCCGTTTTTCTGGTGGGGGGGACGGTCCGGGATTATCTTTTGACGGCAGCCCGCCGCGGGGGGAAGGATATCGATCTGGTTGTGACCGGCCGCACCTATACGGAAATCGAAGCGATGCTGAGTCCCCACGGCCGGACCGGAACTGTGGGAAAGAGCTTCGCGGTGGTTAAATTCACCGTAGACGGCATGACGTACGATGTGTCTGTTCCGCGCAAGGACACACGTATCGATCCGGAAAGCCATTCTCACCGTAATTTTTCCATTCGGTCGGGGCCGGAAATTTCTCTTGAAGAAGATCTCGCCCGCCGCGATTTTACCTGCAACTCGATGGCAATGCGCCTGATAGACAATGAACTGGTGGATCCGTTCAACGGCAGGGACGCGTTGGCGCAACGCCGGATTGTCATGACCGGTCCCGATACGTTTGCAGACGACCCGTTGCGGTTGTTGCGCTGCGCCCGTTTTGCCGCGGTTCTCGGGTTCAGAGTAGATGCCGAAATCATCCGGCGCGCAGGGCTGATCTCCCTGGGGGAATTGAGCCGGGAACGTGTGCAAGAAGAATTGTTCCGCGTGCTCATGGAACCTCACCGTCCTTCCCGGGGTCTGAACTGGTATTTCCGCCTTTCCGTGCTGAAGCAACTCTTCCCGGAGCTGGATCGCCTGGCATTAACCATCCAGGATGCCCAATTTCACCCCGAGACCGATGAGCAGGGGCACCATACTGTCTGGGCCCACACAGGCATAACCGTTGACGTGGCGAGGCGTTGCGCACGGTTTTTCGCTCTGGACGTCAACCGCACTCTGGCCCTGCTGCTGGGCGCACTGTTGCACGATCTGGGCAAATCCGTGACCACTGCCTGGGAGTACAAGCGGGGACGCATGACCGTGATATCGCCCTTGCACGATTCCTGCGGCGTGGACATGGCCGCGGCGCTTCTGGAGAGGCTGAATGTCGAAACCCGCCAGGGGTTTCCCCTCAAACGGGTCATACTGGACTTGATCCGCAACCATCACCGCATCTTTGAGTTGTATCGCAACCGGGAAGAAATCGGCTTTAAAGCGGTCGCGCGCCTGGTCAAGGACATGGAAGGAGAAGATTTGTTGCTGTCACTGCTGGATTTCGCGGATCGGCGTTCCCGTGAACCCGAACCCCTGAATTTTGTGGAACCGGACGCCATTTTTACCTGGTTCCGTGAACGCAAAGAGGAGTTCAACCTGAACCGGGAAACCATCCGTCCCCTGATCATGGGGCGCCACTTGCTGCAACAGGGGGTTCACCCGGGTCGAGAAATGGGACACTGGCTGGAGAAGTTGTATGAGCGTCAGCTGAACGGGGAATTTTCCACTGTGGATGAAGGTCTTTCCCTGTTTGCGCAGATGATGAAGTCCAACGGAAGCGAAAAGTCGAAA
>JAFGNX010000030.1 GCA_016926835.1 Candidatus Aminicenantota bacterium
GTTCACCAGTTTCTTTGCGTCCAGGTCTCCCGACGCGGAATGGAAAGCAACCGCCATGCCCTCTGGAACCCAGATATCCCATTCCACTTTGCCTCGGGTCCAGCCCGATCCGGAATAGGATTCCTTTACCACGACCTGCTCTTTATCCTGCCGCACTTCCGGCTGGAAGCGTTCCACGGGAAGGGTGGTTTGGTTGCGCACCCGCACTTCTTTGCCGACCGCGGGGTGCAGGCGGCAATCTCCGCTTGTCAGTGTGATGGATATGCTGGTTGCACCGGAAAAATTCTTGTCCAGCGTGCGCGCGGAATCCGCCGCATGCAAGCCTGAACCAGACAGCCAGGCCAACAGCAACAAGGCCAGTAATCTGATCAGTTTTGACATTGTACCCTCGCTTATTTCCCGGCTTTGCGCAGGGTGACGTTCCCATTGATGGTGTGCAGAACCACCTTGTTGCGGCCATCACCAGTGCGGCCGGACGCACGCAGGATCTTGAGCTGCTTGCCGTTCTTCTCTACCCACTCTTTGTCTGCTTTTACTTCCAGGTTGAAATCATCTTTGATGCGGTATTCGTTGTGACCGTTCTTGTAGATGGTGACGCGGATTTCCACATCCATGGACAATTTGGCGGGAACCGTCAACTCGATATCTCCAGACAAAGAGGTGATCTCTATATGGCGATCTTTGCCGGCGGGGTCGCCCACCATGCGCGCGCTCACATCGCCCGAAAGGGTTTTGGCCTCGATCCAGCCGTCCACTGTATCGATCAGGATGTCTCCGCCCATGGTTTTGGCTTTCACGAATTCCCCGGCTGATTTCACCGTGATCTGTCCACCCATGGTGTGCAGATCCGCGCCCTTGGGGGCATCGTCGACATTCACGGCGCCACCCATGGTGGAGATGCGAACCACCGCATCGGTTGTGCCCTCACCGCTTTTCCTTTTTACGTTGCGGTAAATGACGTTGCCTCCCATCGAGGAGCCCTTGACATCTCCCACCACGTCTTCCAGCAGCACGCGTCCACCCATGGTACGCACTTCGCCGTCCACGTGGGAATCCCGCAAAGTTACATCACCGCCCATGGTTTTCATGTAGACCACGCCTCCAAGGCGTTGCAGGTCAAGGTCGCCGCCCATGGTCCTGCCGGAGATCTCTCCGCTTACGCCGGTTACATGAATGGCGCCGCCCAGGCTGCGCAACTTGAGATCAAATTTTTCAGGCACTTGCACTCTAAGCACGTGATCACCATGGTTCCGTGACCATTTTTCAAAATGGTCACCCAGCTGGGTTTCCACTTCAACGCCTTCATCGGTCTGACGAACCATGAAAGGCATATCCTGGCTCTCTTTTCCTTTCACGACAACCTGCACAAGGACACTGGACTTTTTCCAGCCGGTCACTTCGATCTTGCCTCCGGCTTTCAAATCCACCACCAGCCGTTGTCCGGGTTTGACATCAAATGTCTTTTCTCCCGCAGCCAGAACCGACTGTGATGCCAGTACCAATCCCAACCCACATACCATTAAAATCATCTTTTTCATCATGTTTCACCTCGCTTGCACTCTCTGCAACTGGCCACATGATACATGCCCTTCACACCGGTTTCGTCCGTGATTGCAATTTAGAACCCCGGAAAGGTACGAAATCTCAATTCCGGCCCGACATGAAATTCCTGGGAAAAAAGCGGAAAATACAAAGAAGCAAAATAATGCAGGGGCCGAATCAGAAATATCCGGGAAAGGATTCAGGGGCACGGCATGCCGTGCCCCCAATCCATTGTGATTGAATAGCCTTGTGAGAAGGTTTGAGAACCACTCCTACTTTCCGGCTGAATCAGTTGGTTCGGCGGCCTCCTTACGGGCGATAAATTCCCGGAAGGCCTCACGCCCCTCCGCTTCCCAGAAAGTGTTGAAATCATCCCGGGAGCGGGGACCAACCCAGGCTTCCCGTTGCAGCGGTCCCGGAACGCCGGGCTTGCGCCGAAACCATGGATGGACATGGCCGGATTTCGCGGACTCTTCGTGTCGATGTCCTCCGTGGCCGTGGCCACCAAACAGAATCTTGGCCAGCAGCAGGACGCCGAAGGCCTGCCAGAAGCCGATCAGGGGAAGGCCGAACAAAACGGGCATCAACCAGTTCCACAACACCTTGACCAGGATGGCAAACACCAGGGCGAAAGCAGCGGCGATCACCATACCCACAACCGCCCACATGACCATGCGGGCCACTCCCGCGGCCCCGGGCCGGCATGAATTTCTGAGATTGTTTTCATGTTGAATCATTGTCTTCCTCCTTTTGAACCGTCCTTCTGGGCGTGAACGCGTTGCCTGAGTTTCTTCATTGCCCGGGATTTGCGTGCCAGCAAGGTTCCCTCCGGAATTCCCCATTCGATCGACAACTCCCGGAAACTGCGGCCATCCCACTCGGTTGCCCGGATTACTTCCGCTTCCCCGGGACTCAATCTACCCATCTCCAGCAGGAATCGCTTCCACATCTCTTCCAGCTCCAACCGTTCCGGTATGCCGGTATTACGATCCGCCAGCATGCCGGCCAGGGAACCGCCGCAAACCGGTGAGGAATCGATGGATAATGTGCCGCGCCGGCTGCGCCAGGCATCCACCACGCGGTTTCGTAAAGCCCGGTACACGTATGCGGCCAGGTTGTGGACCGGCGCCGAGATGTCAGCCCGGTCGAATAACCCGGTCAGCACATCCTGGACGATGTCTTCCGCCTCCAGGCCTTCGGCCTCTCCCAGGCGCCGGCGTGTGTATGCCACCAGCCGTTGGTATTCCCGACGGATAAACCCGGCAACACTTGCATCTGCCCTTTGATCCTGGTTCATACTATCTTGACGCAAACAGGAGGAAAATATTGCATAATATTCCAGCGATAACATAGATTTATCCGCCGGGCAAGGCAAATGCCCGGGAGCTTGACATGCCCGCAAATCAACGCTACTTAATATTGGGATACCCAAGGGAGGTTTCATGAGCCGGGAAGGTCTGTTATCAAAGATCCGTTCGGTGGAGTTGTTCCAGGGGCTGACTGAGGAAGAGCTGGCGCGCCTGGCAAACAATGCCGACATTGTGAACCTGCCCGCCGGCGAAGCCCTGTTTACCCGGGGGAAACCACGGCGGCACCTGTTTGTCATTCTATCCGGGAATGTCGAGCTGATCCAATACACCCCGGGCGGCCACAAACAGCGGCTGGCCTGGTTCGGGCAGGGAGACTTTCTGGGTGAAGGTTCGATCCTGGATGAAACCCCGCATTCCACCACGGCCCTGGCCGCTCGGGAGGTTCAGGCAGTGCGCATTCCCCGCGAATCATTCCTGGAGCTGGCTCCGCTGACAGCAAAAGTGTTTTCCCACATCGCCCGCGTCATCTCGCGCCGCATGTGTCTGGCCAACCGGCGCTCGCTACACGCGGCGGCCCAGTACGAATCAGGCCGTACCCGCAGAGAGCACGACCTTTTGGGTGAAAGAGATGTCCCCGATGAGTTTTTTTACGGCATCCAGACCTTGCGAGCACTGGAAAACTTTTCCATCAGCGGCGTGGCCCTGGGCCATTTCCCCGACCTGGTGATCGCCCTGGCCATGGTCAAGCAGGCGGCGGCCCGTGCCAACACCGATGCCGGGCTCATGGAACCGGCATTATCCCAAGCCATCCAAGCCGCCTGTGAGGACATCATAGAGGGCCGGTTGCATAACCATTTCGTGGTGGACATGATCCAGGGCGGGGCCGGGACCTCCAGCCACATGAACGCCAACGAAGTGATCGCCAACCGCGCCCTGGAAAAGATGGGCCATTCACGGGGAAAATACGAACACTGCCACCCCAACAACGACGTCAACCGCTCGCAATCCACCAACGACGTATTCCCCACCGCGGTCAAGGTGGCGCTGCTGCGACTGAACCAACGGCTGATCCGGCGCCTGGACACCCTGGTGGCCGCGTGCCGGGAAAAAGGTATCGCCTTCAGTGAAATCATCAAGACGGGACGCACCCAGCTCCAGGACGCCGTGCCCATGACCCTTGGGCAGACTTTCCAGGCTTGGGCCGTCACCCTGGAAGAAGAGATCCAGCGTTTGACCGAAAATGTCTCCCTGTTCCTGGAAGTCAACCTGGGGGCGACGGCCATCGGTACGGGACTGAACGCCCCGGAGGAATACCGGCGCGCCGTGATCCCCCACCTGAGCAAGATTTCGGGACTCCCCCTGGTCCGGGCCCGGGACCTGATCGAGGCCACCCAGGATACCGGCAGTTTTGTCATGTACGCGTCCGCGCTCAAGCGCCTGGCGGTCAAGTTGTCCAAGACATCCAACGACCTGCGCCTGCTCTCTTCCGGCCCCAGGGCGGGACTGAACGAGATCAACCTGCCGCCGGTCCAGCCGGGATCAACCATCATGCCCGGCAAGGTAAACCCCGTTATCCCGGAAGTGGTCAACCAGGTGGCCTACAAAGTGATCGGCAACGCCCTCACCGTGACCATGGCGGCGGAAGCCGGCCAGCTGGAACTGAACGCCATGATGCCGGTCATTGTGCAAAGCCTATTTGAGTCGATGGAGATGCTGGCCAACGCCATGGAGACCCTGACCGACAAGTGCATAACCGGCATCACCGCCAATGCCGACCATTGCCGTCGCCTGGTGGAAAGCAGCATCGGGCTGGTTACCGCCCTGGTGCCGGAACTGGGATATGAAGTCTGCTCGCGCCTGGCGCGTGAAGCCCTGGAATCCGGGCGCAACATTCCCGACCTGGTGCTGGAACAGAAACTGCTTTCCCCGGACCGGTTGCAAGAACTCCTATCTCCCGCGCGCATGGCCGGAGGGATAGGGGCGGAAGTTACAAGTCGAAAGTCTAAAGTCGAAAGTTAAAAGTAAAAACCCTGCAAAAACTTCTGAAATCCCCCTTGCCAATGCTCCCAGGAGATCCTCATACAAACACTCCTGAGATCTTTCTACAAATACTCCCGATGTGCATTTCTACAAATAGCGGGGGTAGAGGGAAAGAGGAACTCCATACCTGTCACCTTCTCTTCAACTTTCCAACTCCTCAAATTTTGCAATCCCGGCCGTGAGCACGCATATTATAAGTAGACTCTTTTTGCGGGAGTTTGATGGAGGGAAATACCATGGGAGTGTACGTATTGA
>JAFGNX010000196.1 GCA_016926835.1 Candidatus Aminicenantota bacterium
ACCTTTGTGCGCAAAGCGAAGATCCCCGAAACTGAAAGAACCAAAGAAGAAAAAGCCGAAGCCGGCGAAAATGCAGCCGTCGTGGTATGGAATGCCCTGGATGGACGCAGTATTGACGCCGAGAATATGGATCCCCTGCTACGGGAGCTGTCTGAACTCTCCTGCCAGGAATTTCTCCAGCCGGATCCGGATTCGACTGCAACCACCGTTGCCTTATCCGTGTCTCTGAAAGGCAATAAGGAGTATAAACTTCAGTTAGAGCGGGAGCAAAACGGGGAAACCACCCGTTACACGGGAACTTCTTCACTGGTTTCTCAACCATTTGAAATGCCCGCATACACGGCTGAGGAACTGATTCGGAAAGCGGAGGCCTTGTTCAAAACGGAAAAAGCCGGTGATTCAACCCGGGACGGGTAACCCGGTTTACTGGTCGGAGGAAGAATAGTGTCTGCCGCTTTCGGCGAATTCCTGCAAGCGCTGGTTGACCTGGAAGTTGATCGTCCCCTCGGGGTAGGTTCCAATCGGACCGCGTGAGCCGGCTGGAACCCCCATGAGAATTTCCATGCCTTCGTCTACGTTCCGGATTGGCCAGATATGGAATTCTCCTTTGCGAACCGCTTCCACTACATCCTGACGCAACATGAGGTCGCTCGCATTCTGGTGGGGAATGATGACACCCTGTTCACCCGTCAGTTTCCTGGCGCGGCAAACATCAAAGAACCCTTCGATTTTTTCATTGACGCCGCCGATGGGCTGGATTTCACCTTTCTGGTTGACGGATCCCGTAACGGCGACCGCCTGGGATATGGGGATTCCAGACAAAGCGGACATGAGCGCGTAAATTTCGGTAGATGAAGCGGAATCACCGTCAACGCCGCCGTAGGATTGTTCAAAACACAAACTGGCGGTTACGGCCAACGGTTTGTCGTGCGCAAAGCGCGCTCGCATATATCCGCTGATGATCAGCACGCCCTTATCGTGAAGGCTTCCGCTCAACTCCGCTTCACGCTCGATGTTGATGATTCCCTCGGTACCGACCGCAACCTGGGCGGTGATGCGGGAGGGTTTGCCGAAGATCGTGTCTCCCAGGTTATAGACGGACAGGCCGTTAACCTGGCCCACTACCGACCCGCTGGTAGCGATCATGAGGGATTCGTCCTGAATCATCTCCTGAATTTTGGTTTCGATCAAACTTGAGCGGTCGCGTTTCTCGAGCACAGCTTTGTCTACATCGGCTCCCGTGACGTGCTTGCGGCCTGTTTTGCGTGCCCAGTAATCCGCTTCGCGGATGATGTCGGCGATGTCATTAAACTGGGTGGAAAGCTTTTTGCGGTGACCGGACAACTTGACACCGTATTCCAGCACCCGGGCGACCGCGCTGTTCTCCAGTGCAAGCAGGTGTTCGCTATCTGCGATCCGTTTGGCGAAACTGGCATAATCCAGCCTGCTTTTTGCATTCAGATCCATGACGGAGTCGAAATCCGCCCGCAGTTTAAAGATCTTCTTGAACTCCGGATCACGCTCAAACAGCAGTTGGTACAAATGGGTGTCTCCCACAAGGGCCACTTTGACATCAATGCGGATGGGTTCGGGTTTCAAACCCGATACAGATAAAAGGTAGATGGGGGAATAGTTTTGGATCTCCAGGCGGCGATTGCGCAGAATGCGCTTGAATGCCGGCCAGACTCCGGGTTCCATAAGCAAGTCTAGGGCCTCCACAAGCAAGAAGCCGCCATCGGCTTTTAAAAGAGAACCGGCCTTGATGCGGGTGAAATCGGTTCGGGAACCGCCTGATCCGTCGGAACTGAATTCGACACTGCCGAACAGGTTGCTGTAGGTCGGCGAAGTCTCGTAAATCACCGGAGCTTGTTTGGCTTTGAAATTGTCCACCAGCAGATTTACGCGATAAACCAGGAAAGGATCATCCGCGGAGCCCGGCCGGGGCAGGGGAACACCCTGTTCTTTTTCGGCGGCCTGGGCCTGGCGAAAGAGGTTGAGTTGATCCATGATGCTTTCCGTAACTTCATCCAGGTATTGAGCGACTTTTTGCTGGGGATGACGTGCGCGGATCTCGTCGATGTTGCTGTGCACGATCGGCCTGGCGAACTCATGGTCCATCTCTTTCAGGCGCCGCGCGGTTTCCTTTTCAAGCACGGCCAGTTTCTTGAACACATCCTCCAGATCATTGGAGAGTTTTTCATGGGTTTTCTCGAGCGACTGGAACTTTTTTTCCGTCATTTTGCCCTCTTTTACCAGGGCACGCAGTTTATCGAGATTGGCTGGTTTGTCGTCCACCAGGGGAACCACCACCGGGCGGGTCACTGCACCGACCTGGATCTGTACCAGAGCGAAACCTTTCCCGGACACTTTGTTTTCAAAATCCGTCAGCAATGTTTTCTGCTGTTTTTTGACATCATCGATCACGGCTTTGCGGCTTTCATGATACCCATCGCTCTCAAACATTTCGGGAATCTGTTTTACCAGGAGTTCGATCAATTCCTCCATTTCCTGTTTGAACGCGCGGCCCTGGCTTGAGGGCAGGCGCAGCAGGCGCGGCGTGTCCGGGTTGCGAAAATCGTTGACATACAATTTGTCATCGGGAATGTGTTTCAGGCGGTCACTCTCGCGGATCAGGCGGCGCACCGAAGTTTTGCGCCCGGTGCCTACCTTTCCGGTGACGAATACGTTGTATCCAAGGCTTTCAATATCAAAAGCCATACGCAGGGCGCTCAGTGCCCGTTCCTGGCCGATGATCTCTTTGCAGGATTTCAGGTCATTGGTGGTCTTGAATTTCAAGGTTCCGGGATCACATTCCCAGCGAAGGTCCCCGGGTTTCAATTCGACATGTTGTTTTTGGCTTTTTTTCACTTTGGTCACTGTTTGCTCCTGATAAGGCTAAATTTCCGGCATTGTCTAAAACAATCTAAGAGAAAATGCGGTACTCACCGTCGACAATCACCGGAATGGATGAACCGTTACTCGACGTCAGCGTCACTTCCGGCAAACGGATTCTGGGCTGGGTCTGCGGAATGTAAATACGATCCAGATGGATCACCTCTGCGGGAGACGAGAACCGGTCCGGCCCGACATCACCGCCGAAGTGATCACTGCGGCCGAACGCCACGTGGAAACCGAGTTTTTCATCCAGAAGAATCTCGTTTATGGGGGTGAGTCCGAAATCTCCAAGAACTCCGAATCCGAGTTCAGCCATGTTGCCGTAAGCCGGTTCACGCTGCAGATGTTCCCGTTCCACGCGAGCCGCCTCGCCATCTCCAGACACATCCACAGCGCAATTTTCCCGAATGGAGAAAACAACGATTTCGCCGTCGATCTCAACCGGAAGTTCTCCACTGGTGCGGCTGATGTCTTCGGGATTTCCTGTTTTTCTGAAGTGTTCTCCTTCATAGGGCACGATATACGTTTCGCCGCTGGGAAGGTTGCCGGCAACGCCGGGCTCCGGGAAGCGGCCGCTGCTCAAATGGGCAAGACGATGACGCAAATCGAAACGCATGCGGAATTCGTTTCGATTGTCCACCAGGAACCGAACTTCAGCCTCCATTGCCGGGTCCAGGAGCTCCTTGAGGATGCGGCACCGGCGGCTGACTTCGTTGTAGTCTATGCGCAATGCCGGGATCATGGCGGAAATGAATCCGGGCATGGTGGCGGCGCGGAAATGGTATTTTCGGGCTGCGTTCTTCAGGGGCGCAGTGGTTGAGTACTCCGTGGGTGCAAGGAGCAATTGGCATA
Organism: Candidatus Aminicenantota bacterium; assembly: GCA_016926835.1. Lineage (GTDB taxonomy): Bacteria > Acidobacteriota > Aminicenantia > UBA2199 > UBA2199 > UBA876. The sequence goes on from JAFGNX010000196.1 coordinate 3,748, forward strand.
AAGAAAACACCGTGTCGAAAGGTATGCGCTTCCCGCTGGACGCGAGGTCTTGAGCGGTTTCCGGAAGCGCGCCGGACACATCGTAGGCTGTTTCCGGCAAGTCGGCGTTATTGGAACCCACATCCGGATAAGCGAAAAGGTGTACGTTTTCCAAACCCAGTTCACCGGCGTGATGGCCGATGGTGTCTCGCCATGAAGCGGCTATTTGCCGGCGTTCTTTCCAACGGGAAGAATCGGACCGGGGGTCCCTGGGCAGATCGACCAGGATCCCGAGAACCCGGTCGGATTTTCCGGGCGAAAAAACCGATGCCAGCAAACCGATCAACTCTTGAATGTCGAGTTGGTTCATAGGTATCCTCCTTGAGGCCGGGGATTAGAATTTCCCGGTGTACTTCGACCAGATGTCACCACCGAACCATCCGTAGACGCATGGCACCCGATCGTAATGGTCGTGCAGCCGTCGAGATGGTGTTCCGCATCAACAGATTTCGGGGAAAGCGACTCCGTTATCCCGCTCAAACACAAAACCAATAAAAGGATACGAAAGAATCGCATGCAAACTCCTCCGGCTCGGGATTCAGCAAACAGATTCATTATAAGGGGGAGGTTTGGGGAATGCAACGGCATGCCGCCGGACCGCAAGAACGGCGGTGGTTGATCAGCGGCGATAGTTGCGGGCGATCAGGAATACCCCCAGCCCGATAAAGATACCGGGCCAGAAAAACATGCGCAGGTGGTTTCGGATCCACCAATAGTAATCATTGAAAAGGGGGATATTCCGCAGCAGAAAAAAAGTGCCCAGGATGACCAGGATCAGGCCGAATACAACCGGACCGGAATGCGAAACGGTTTCGGCCCCGGTTTCACTTGCCGTCGCGAGTTCCTGGGAAGGCGGTTCTTCTGTACGCATTGCCACAGCCTCTTCGCTATCATGGTCCAGTGGTTGTTCAGGAATAATGAATATACCGGCGATGTAAGCGATCAGTCCGACACCCCCCGTAAATACCAGCAAAACCGCCCCGACACGCACGAGAACGGGATCCACGTTGAAATACTCTCCGATACCGCCACAGATTCCTGAAATCACACGATCTTTGCGACTGCGATACAATCGTTTCACGGAATGCCTCCTTTCAGGACCCAATCAGGCCCTCTGGTCAATAAACGCAGGTGGAAATAAATTGGTTCTCACAAAATGCGCCACCGGGCTTACAGATCTCCGGAGAGTTTGACCCCACGCTCATCCAGGAGGTTCCGCACCCGTTGAAACACGCCGTCCATCTGTCCCAGATGTTCAGGCGCAATGATTCCCCGGCGTTCGATCCGGCCCTCGGCGAGGACCCGAACCACCGCCGAACAGGTGTACCCGGTTGTGCGTGCCATTGAAGTAGTGCGGGTCTTCCAATCGAATTGATCGAACAGATCGAATACCCGGTGAACCCGGCTGTCCGCGGATTTTCCCTTGATATCAATCCGCATGACGGTAAAATCCGCTTCGTCCCGGCGCATCTTCCATTGGGGGAAAAGAATGGCGCTGGTGACATCCAGGGGAGCCAGCCTCTGGTTGTTGATTTCCATCTCTTCACGGCTGAAAAATCCCGCTCCACTCAAGATCTCCATGAGGGACGCGTGACCGGGGTAACGCAGGGTTTTTTCCTTCATGTTGGGAATTTCCATTGTTTTCAGCAGGGTGCGCAATCCATCCGTATGAAAGGCTTCCAAGGTTCCAATCCCCTTAAATTCGACCCTTTCCAGGCCCGAGAGGGGCGGATATACAACCAATTTCCCGTCCTGAACCATACGGCAGGGGCGGGTGTACTCTTCAATGACATCAGCTGGAGAAAAGCCGGCTTTGTATTCCCAGGGCCATTGTCGTTCAACCGGCAATCCCCCGACCAGACAGGAATAGGACTCGATGAGATCCAGATGCTTGGATTCATGGCCAAGGATCATGTTGCACAGACCCGGCGCCACGCCGCAATCGACCACTGCCGTGACTCCGGCCCGTTTCGCGCTGTCATCCAGAAGAAACGGATCTTCAGGGCTGAACGCGATGTCCACCACATTGTTTCCGTTTTCAATCAGCTCTTTCAGGGCGGAAAAACCCATATGACCGGGCAAAGCGTTTACCACTACGTCGAATCCGCGAGTCAATTCTCTGAGTCGCCGGGAATCCGCCAGGTCGGCATGAATCGGAGTGACGGAAAACGATGAAGAAACGGCTTCAAGTGTATGCAAATCCGCATCGGCTACGTGCACTTTGAATTCGCCACAGAGATCCGCCGCTACCGCGTGCCCAACCAAACCGCTTCCCAGTACAAGAACACGTTGCATATGGGTCACCTCCAGTGAATTTTCAGGAACCCGCAGATGAACGGATTCATTGTAACCAAAGCCGGGTTGATCTTCAACCGTTTGTCTAATCCGGCTTTACTGAGTGAATGAACTTGATCACCAACACGACTATGAAAAACAGTGAAAAGTAAATTACCCGGTATTCACGGTTTGTCATGTACGAAGAAATGTTGAATTCACCTGGAACCATCCGCCACAGCCGGGGAAAAAACGCATTTGTTTGCCGCATCCATACCAGGAAATCGTTGCCGAAGCGTTCTTTTTGCCGGCGATGCTTCCGAACCATTTTGAGGGGAAAAAAAGAAACAAAATAGAGAAAGACAATCAGATAAGATGACAGGTGATTGGCGCCCACCGCCACTCCCAAGCCGATCAGGAAGTTGCCGAACTCCATGGGGTTCCGGGTTAAAGAAAAGGGACCGGTGCGAGGGAAATCGTCCGGGCCGGTCAGGTATCCGGACGACCAGGCGCGGAAAATGGCGCCCGACAGGATCAGAAAGAAACCGGTTGTGATGGAAGCGGCGTTCGGCGTGGAAAACACCAGGACGACCACAAGCAGCAGGTTACCCACTGTGGAACGATACCGCTGCAACCCGTCAAACAGACGCATCAAGCACCTCGGTGACGGCGTTGCAGACGGCGACGGGAGAGAGTTGGCTCAGGCAGTTCATTTTCCTGCAGGTGCGTCGATAACAGAAACGGCACTCAGCGCTGCTGACCACCGCTCGTGATAACGGCAACAGGGAGCCGTTGCGCTGGGGAGAGGTCGGTGCAAACAAGCCGATACTCGGCGTATTGACCATATCGGCCACGTGCAGTGCCAGGGTATCTGCGCTGACGATACAGGTGGCGGAACGAATCAGTTGAACCAGGTCCGAAAAGTCGGTTTCCGGAGCCATGGGGATTCCGGTCTGGTCTGATACAGTGCGGGCGCGTTCCAATTCGGCCGGGTTTCCCCAAAGAAGTACGGCGCCAAGACGCGAACGAACAAAATTCCCGACCTGAACCAATAGATCCAAAGGCGGAGTTTTGGTTAGCCAGCCCGCTCCCGTGTTCAGTACACAGAACTTGCCGGAATTCAGGCCCGAATGCGTCAGGAAGTGTTGCAACCGCAAAGATGGCATGTTTGAACGCAGACCGGGGTATCGGACCCCGTCGGCTTTGATACCCAGCGCGGACAGCAGGTGAATATTCTTGAAAATGACATGGCTGTCCTCCGGCCATGGAGCAGCCTGGAAACGGTAGGCCATTGAGGCCATGGGTTCACGCAGGTTTCTGGAATGAAAACCCAACACATTCCGGCCCGCCATGCGTGCCACTACCGCGGACTTGATCAAACCCTGAAAATCGACAACCATTGAATACTTGCCGTGGTGCCGGCGGCGGAAACTGCGCAAAGCCGCGAGTGCGCCGCTTAGAGGTTGATGACGGATATCCAGAGAGTGCACGTGGTCCGTCAGATTGAATATGGACAGCAACCGATCAACGGGAGGCGAACAGATCCAATCCAGGCGGGCACCGGGAAAGGCTCCGGCCAATTGAACCACCGCTGGCAAAGTGTGAATCACGTCTCCCAATGCTGACAATCGCACGACGGCGAATCTTTCTCCGGGGCCAAACCCGATCGGCTTTTCTTTTGGATCGGGTTTCACGGGCAGGCTCACCAGTGGCGGGGTTTATCCGCTCGCTTTACCAACCAGGAGGTGGATTGGACTTTATCGCCACCCACTATCACAATCCGGCCGCCGAAACTGCGCACCACATCCTTTTCAGGCACAGTGTCGATCGAATAATCGGAGCCCTTGCAGTGAAAATGGGGTTTCAAAGCCAACAATATATCGGCGACCGTGGGACCGTCAAACGCATAAACAAAGTCCACACTTTCCAGTGAGCAGAGAATAGCCATTCGCTCCTGCAGGGGCAGAATGGGCCGTTCCGGGCCTTTCAGACTGCGCAGGGAGGTATCCGAATTCACCGCAACCACCAGGATGTCGGCCAGAGCCGCAGCCGCCTTGAGATAGCGGGCGTGCCCCACGTGAAAAAGATCAAAACCACCGTTGGCCAGAGCAATGGTTTTGCCGACTTTTTTGAACCCGTCAATTCGCCGGGCAAGCATGGGAAGCGGATCAACCATGCAGTCAGATATTTCCCGGATCACGTCAACGTTCCGATGGACAGGGCTTCGGACAATTCACCGGGAGTAACCGTGGCGGCTCCCGCTTTCATTACCGTCAGTCCGGCCGCCACGGCGGCGATTTTCGCACAGGCAGTGATATCCGCGCCCGATGCCAGGCCCAGGGAGAGCAGGGCAATGACGGTATCCCCGGCGCCGGTGACGTCCACAATTTCCCGGGAACCGTATATCCCGATCCGGGTCGGCGGCTGATCGGCTTCCAACAGGATCATGCCCTCATCACCGCGCTTCAACAACAGGCCTTCACTGTTGATTTCACGACGCAGGCCCATCGCTGCTTGCAGATAATCCTCTTCACAGTTGAATTCATTCTCAGGGAAAACGCGTTGCAGTTCATTCAGGTTGGGGGTGGCTACGCGAACGTCCGGGAAGGAGCGCAGGTGACGACGTGAATCAACCGCAACCGGAGTCAGATTGAATCGGTTGCGGGCGACGTGGTAATCCTGTTCACGAATCGAGCAGTGCAGGTAATCTGAAATCACTAGAAAACTGCATTCCTTGCGGATTTTCTCTGCTTGGTTCAACAGGTTCGCGTAGTGCTGCTCTGACAGGTTCGAGCGGTTGAGTCGATCGATGCGCAATACCTGTTGCCGCCGGGTATGGCGGTCTCCGGAAAGAATGCGTGTCTTGCGGGGCGTAGTGAAATCCTTTATGGCCAGCAAGCCGCTATCCGGTATTCCCGAGCGGCAAAGCACTTCGCGCAGGATATCCCCGCCCTGGTCCATGCCGATAAAGCCGATGGGGAAGGGCTCACCCCCCAGTGAACGGATGTTGGCGGCCACATTACCCGCTCCCCCGAGACGAAAATCAGCACTTTCGAACTCAGTGATCAATACCGGCGCTTCCCGGGAAACACGAGCCGCGCAGGTGGTGATATATTCGTCCAGGATCAAATCGCCCCAGACGGCAATGCGTTTCCCCTGAAAGCTTTGCACCAGTTGTTGCATTTCTGCGTCCATCATCTGCGAAAACGGTTATTGTTCCACACCGAATTTCAAAACGAAAATGGATGGGCCGCTCTCTTCCCCTTCTCCGTCAATACTGGTAAAGGCATACCTTACTTCGCTCCTTTTGGCCACTCGACGATGACGAAAGGAAAAAGTGGCCGCGTCCACTTCTGCGAGACGGACCATCTCGTTGTCAACCATTCTGTAAATGCGGTAAGCAACGACGTTTTTATCGTTGTTCAGTGGATTTGCCTCCCAGGTCAGGGTGTTGATGTATTCCGTGTGAAGCATCGACTGATTGTAGGACTGTTCGCCAGCGATGTTTACCGGAGGAGCGATACTCATCAGGCTCATCAGGGCTTCTCCCACATTGATGCGGGGCTTTTCAACCCCTGTCTGACACTTGGTGAGCACGCTGCGGCCGGAATACTCCAGGGCCGTCAACAACTCGTGTACCGGCACTTGCCGGGAATACTGGCGAAAAATGGCAAATCCTCCGGCAACCATGGGCGCTGCCATTGAGGTTCCGCCCCAGTGCTGATAACTGGAGTCGCTGCCGCCCGTGGCGGAACGGATACTCTGGCCCGGTGCAAAGAAGTCCAGCATCTGGGGATGAAAATTGCTGAAACTGGCTTCCTGATCGGCCTTGGTCGTGGCGCCGATAGAGATGGCCGAAGAGATGCAGGCGGGCGCGCTGAGGGCATTGCAGAAAGACTCGTTTCCCGCGGAGATTACGGTGGGAATACCGGCTGCACGCAGGTTGTCGATGGCACGTTTCAGATTGGGATTGTCCATGTCACATGCGGCGGCATTACTGTATTCACCGCCTCCGAGGCTCATGCTGACGACTGCAATCCGCAACTGGTTGCGGCGGGAAAAAACGTACTCCAGGCCTTTGAGCTGGTCGGAATTGTAGGACATGACACAGGGCTCGTTTGAATTGCACTCCGCGGCTGAAAAACGGGAAAACACCTGAACATGAATCAGATTGGCGTCTGGGGCGATGCCTCTGAAAGAACCGCCGTTATTGCCGGTTGCGATTCCGGACACGTGAGTGCCGTGATCGTACCCATAATACTGGGGACCGTACATGCGGGCCGCTCCCGGGCCGGACATTTCACGCTGACCGTTGGGGCAATCGGCTTTCAACGAGTAACACTGCTCAACGATGGTTTTCCCCTGGAACGCTTCATGGGAACGGCGAATGCCTGAATCCATTATCGCCACGTATTCCCCGGCGCCGGTGAAGCCGGCAGCCCAGGCGCTGTCGGCTCGAACCAGTTCAACCGCGTCCGCCATCTGGGGTGATAGTGCTTCCTGCGGATGAGAAGCGGAAGGCTGATATTCGGGAACGGGCATCAGGCGGTCTTCCATAATGGCGGCAACCTGAGGAAGTTGCGCCAGATTCTCGAGGGTTTCCGCATTGACACGCAGCGCCAGAACAGGAAGGGTTGAGAAGGTGTGGTGGATTTCCCAATCCGAGTTTCCCACGTGAAAAAGGATTTCTTCACTTACACTGCGAATGGCCGTTTCCAGCCTCAAATCGGCTTCCATTGACCTGTGAATCTCGCCTGGATCCATATCCCGGCCTGAATGACGGATACAATCCGCGGTAAGGTATTCAATGTCGGGCACGCGCAAGTTCAGGATAACCGGTACAAAACCATCACGCCGGGCTTTGCCCAGCAGGTTGTTGTCCAAACTGGCCGTGTTTTCATCAGCGTGTAACGAAAAACACATGATCAATACAGTCAAGATGGTTGCGATTTTGCGACTCGGGAAGTGTTTGCCGTGCATGGAATCCTCCTCTATATCAGCGCAGCATGCCCATTACCCGGTATTATAGCACACCCCGGCAGCTCTGCAACTCGCGCTTGAGTTTGGGTAAATTACCGGTTAGAATGAAAATCGGCACAAAGAACGACTATCAGGAGGATTGACCGGTGAAAAATGCCATTGCTTTGACAGACGACATCTACTGGATCGGCGTCAACGATTTTGAAACCGACCTGTTTGAATCGATATGGCCGCTTCCCGAGGGCGTCAGTTACAACGCTTACCTGATCCGGGATCAGAAGAACGTGATTCTCGATACAGTAAAGAAGGGATATATGCCCCAATTGCTGGAAAAGATTCAATCCGTCGTTCCCGCAACAGAATCCATTGATTACCTGGTGATCAATCACATGGAACCCGATCATTCCGGCTCAATCAACGCGCTTCGCCGGCTATATCCGGACATGCAGATCGTCTGCAATTCGCGCACCGTGGAATTTCTCAGGGGATACTACGGAATTGATTCCGGGATGCGGGTCATCGGCGACGGTGAACAGCTGGAATTGGGGACTCACACCCTCGAGTTTCACCTGACTCCCATGGTTCATTGGCCGGAAACCATGATGACATTTGAGACCCGTACCGGAACACTTTTCTCAATGGACGCTTTCGGCGGATTCGGCGCGTTGCGGGGAGGGATCTTCGATGATGAAGTGGATCTGGACGAAAGAGAGAATGAAACCCTGCGCTATTATGCCAACATTGTGGCCAAGTACAGCCCCATGGTCCAGCGGGCATTGAAAAAATTGTCCGCCCTGGACATTCGCGCGATCGCGCCCACCCACGGGACCGTGTTTCGAACCGATCCCGGATACATCATCGACCGCTACGATCGCTGGAGCCGTCAGCAAACCGAACCCGGAGTGGTAATCGCCTACGCTTCCATGTACGGTCATACCCAGACCATGGCCGAAGCCGTCGCCCGTTCATTGGCGGTTCAAGGGATCAAGCAGATCCGTCTGCACAACCTTTCACGATCCCACCTCTCTTATGTGCTGAGAGATGTCTGGCGTTACCAGGGTTTGATATTGGCCAGCAGCGCCTACAACACGAAACCCTCTCCCTTTATGGAAAGCCTGTTGTCCATATTGGATAACGACAAGCTCAAGAACCGCCTGATCGGGATTATCGGTACCTACAGCTGGAGTGGTGGCGGGGTATCCGCCATGCGTGAATTTGCCGAGAAATCAGACAATGAACTGCTGGAGCCGGTTGTGGAATCAAAGTTTGCGCCGGACCACGAGGATCTGGAGGCCTGTCACCGGTTGGGCGGGGCGTTGGCGTCTCGCTTACTCTGAGGCTTTTTCGTCATGGTCCCAACCGGCCAGATGAAACGCAGTCGCGTAAACCAGTCGGGAAATGTTCTCCAGATGATCCAGGCTGACTTTCTCCAGGCTGTCTGAAGGCATGTGATAATCCTCGGTCATGGCAGAGAAAAAAAAGATCCAGGGGATGCCTTTGAATGCAAAGGGCGCGTGGTCACTTCCTCCGAAGCCTGCTGAAGGGCGGATTAACAGGTGCATTCCCGCCAGGGCGTTGGCCTGTTTCAACGCGTCCCGAACCGGCGAAGGGCCGCGGGCCCGTGACAATACCAGGAAGCGATCCGGGTCAATATTCTCCAGCTCTTTTTGAGGAATATCCACTCCCCACCATTGGCGCATGCGATCCAGCCGTTCCCGGGTCCAGCGCCGGCCGATCATATCCAGGTTGAGATTGGCGACGGTTTTTTCCAGGGGGTAAGCCGGATGAGCCACGTAGTAAGTGGAACCCAGCAGCCCGGACTCTTCACCGGTCCATAGGGCGAATAGAATGGTTCGCCTGGGGGGGATGGGATTCGTGGCGAACGCCTGCGCCACTTCCAGGAGACCGCATACGCCGGAGCCGTTGTCGTCCGCCCCGTTAAAGATATAGGGACCTTTTTTGCCCAGGTGATCGAGATGGGCGCCGATCACCACCACTTCATTCTTTACTGCCTCATCCGACCCTTCCAGGACAGCCATCACATTGTGACTGCGCACAAGTTGAGTACAGCTCTTTGAGTTCAGGGTCAGGCGCACACGAGAGAGCAGCCGTGACGCGGGTTTCTGGGAACGGTTGATAATGGATTGCAGATTTTCCAGGTTTTCTCCGGACATGGCGACAATCTTTGCGGCCATGTGGCGGGAGATTCGATAGGTTGGAATGGGAGAGCGGGGGTCCGTGTTACCGGAGTGGGGGAGCAGCAAACGACGCCGCCCGGGGTCAAATACCGGTCCGGAATCGTCCACTTTTTCACGATCGAGGATCCTGGAGCCCAGGTAGCGGTTCTTCCGGGGGCGGTTTTCCACCAGCAATACGGCCAGAGCACCCCTGTCCGCGGCGGTACGCGTCCGGAGATCACCGCCGTGCATGCGGCGGCGCGGCTGAAAATACCGTTCCTCATATTCTTTCCGGTGGAACGGGCTGTCGGCCATGTCGGCTCCCGGGGCTTCGTTCAGGATCAGGACGATTTTGTCTTTGGCATCAATGTTGTGGTAATCATCGTATTTCAACGCCTTTTCAACAATCCCGTGCCCGGCAAACACCACCGGGGCCGAGATGGACCAGTTCCCGGCGACGCTTGAGGTGAAATCGATCCCACTGATGAAAGTCCTTTCGTGCTTGATCCCGGATTGCCCGGATTCAGCGGTTATGGATCCCGTGGTGGAAAGCACCTCACGCATGACGACGTCCTGGAAGTAGCTGCGTGAAGGCGTTTTGCGGGCGTCTCCCCCGGCAGCAGACATGTTCCCCGTGACGGGGCCGGCCTGAATAAAGTCTCCCGCGGGTTTCAGTCCCCACATGCGAAACAGCACGGCGGCAAATTCCGCGGCGATGTCGTATCCTCTGGTGGCCACTTCTCTGCCCTCCAGTAAATCGGAGGCCAGAAAACGCAGGTAGTTGCCGGCATCGTGGCCCGTAATGGAAACGAAACCATCATGAATGGCGGCAGGGGGCGGCTGTGGAGAATCTACCCGGTGGATACCTCCGGGATCTTGATCCGGCGCATCGCCCGATACAGTCGACATCGGGTATGCGCCCAGCAAAACGATTACAAAGAGCAGGGACAGACATGTTTTCATTTTTCGCCTCAATCGGTTAACGCGATTTCAATCTGATACGCAATCTCGCCCGGAAGGGTTATTGAAGTTGACTTGCCGTCTGGATTTCATTACCATGAAGTGCATATCCGCGCGCATGAAAAGCCGATTCGACATCATTCTGGTGTTGCCGTATCCGTTCAGTGATCATCCCTCGTTTCCGGAAGGACTGTTGGCTGGGGCGTTGAGATCCAACGGTTTCCGTGTCGGAATTCTGGATGCGATTCGCTGGCAGGATCCCGATGAATTCACCCGCCTGGGAAGACCTGAATTGTTTTTCGCCATTGTCCCGGGTCCGGTTGACTCCGTGATCATGAATTACACTCCCGTCCTGAAACGGCGCAGGGAAGACCTCTATCAAGCCGACGGCAGCGCGTTTTTCCCTGATTCGCAGCGCGCGGTGGCTTCCAGGGTACGCCCGGATCGCTGTGTCATTACCCTTGCCAATCAGATCCGCAAGGCCTGGAAAGACGTACGGGTGATTGCCGGCGGTATGGAAACCGGCCAGCGGATTTTTGCCCATTACGACTTTCTGCAGCAGCGCATCCGCCGTTCCGTTATTCTGGACGCGCGCCTTGACCTGGCTGTAACCGGAATGGGGGAAATTCAGATTTGTGCCGCGGCCCGGGCCGCTGCCGGCAGAAACAACCTGCGGGAAACAGGTATCCCCGGAACCGCGGTGGTGAGCTCCAACCGCCCTGACAACGAGAATTTCGAGGAGTTGCCCGGATTGGAGGAAATCGAAAACGATCCATCCCTGCTGTTGACCGCTTATAAAATACTGAATCGGGCCGATGCCGTGGGCAAAGGCGTTTTTCAACGCCAGAACGAACGCTGGATTGTGCGCCAGCCGCAGGCAAAATACACGCCGGAAGACCTGGATACCGCGTATAGCCGGGAGTATACCCGAACCCACCCCAACAATCATTGCATGTCTCCGGCGCTGAAAATGAACCTTTTTTCCATTACGTCTCACCGTGGCTGTGTGGGGAGATGCGCGTTCTGCGCCGTTTGTCACCACCAGGGAGACAAAGTGATTTCGCGATCCCCTGAATCGATTTGCCGGGAGGTGGATCAACTGTCGCGTCATCCCCGATGGCGCGGAGTAATCAGCGATGTGGGCGGTGCCACGGCCGAGATGTACGGCATGGATATGCCCGCGCTTGACTCCGGACCGCCTTACCTCCAGCTTTTGCGCCGGATCCGCCGGCATCCCCAGGTTCGAAAGGTTTTTGTGGCATCCGGGGTGCGCCATGACCTGATGCTGAAATGGCCCGAATTGCTGGAAGAGATTATGCGTCATCACAGTGGCCGCTTTCTGCGGGTGGCTCCGGAGCATATCGATGATGATGTCCTCAGGTGCATGGGAAAACCGCGTTTCAGTCTTTTCCGGGACTTCTGTTCCCTGTTTGCCGAAATCAACCGTGGATTGCGGCGCCGGGTGGAATTGGCCGCGTACGTGATCGTCGGCCATCCGGGGGAGGAGGAAAAACACATCAAGGATATGGCTTCCTTGCTCAGAAACCTGGGGGTTAGTCGGGTTGACGCCCAGATCTTTACGCCCGCCCCCGGACTGCTGTCAACCGCCATGTACATGGCCGGTATGGACGCCGGGGGAAGAAACATTCCCGTTTGCCGGGATACAAGAGAATTGGAGAAGCGCAAAAACACGCTATATATCAGGGGTCGTTCCCACAGTTTTTCTTGATCGATCACTCCAAATCAAGCATAATCGTTTCAGGAGTGGAACCATGATTGTAAAACTGATCGCGCGTTTCGTTCACGAAAGAACCGGGTCGCCCCTGGCCGACAGCCGTGTAACCGCCCGCGTCTTTGACCGGGACCCGCTCAGCGACGATTTTCTGGCAGAATCGCAGCTGTCGGAAACAGGCGAGGCGGAATGGATGTTTGCGTTATCCGCGGCCGCATCCATGGATTCACCTGCGGAGAAACGGCCCGACATCTACGTGGAGTTGGAAAGGGGCGGCGATGTGTTCTTTCAGAGCGTGGTGACCGAAAATATCGATTTTTTTCAACGGGATCCGGTGAGCGGTGAGCTCAGAGGCCGGACGCATTTTCTGGGCACGTTCCGGGTAAAGGAGACGCCCGGCGACCGGGAATGAACTGTGACGTGGATCCAGACCGTTTCGGGCGGATAATCCGCTGGCATTTGAGACGTTTCCCCCGAATGGAGACTCGTGACTTGGTAAAAATGGCATATCAGGCCGCTTTGGGGAACCAACACTTGGCTGCCGATCCGGAGGATATTCGTTCACGTATGGAAACAGAATTGGCATCGCGGCGAAAAGGCCCATGTTCAATCTACCTGATTGAACCCCTCTCTCCGCATACAAACGCCGGCTGGATCCGCGTTAACCTGGATGCCTGGCACCAATCCGGAGGCGAAACCGGACAGCTCGCCGATGTGGTTGCAGCCAGTACCGAACGCCGTCAAGCCGGTAACAGTGAGTTTCTGGTGTTGTTGCATGAACTTGAATTTTTCTTGAAACGGGAGGCCGTATGCTTTCGCGGAGAAAGCATCGGCTACTGGATCAAGCAATTTGAGGAAACAAACTTTGCCCCGATTCATCACTCAACAACATATGTCAAGGCGTATCGTCCCGCATACCGGGTTGTCTATTTTCCCCTGATATCCCGCTATCTACCGCTTCGCAACACGGCCATGGATGCCAATCCGGGAGGACAGAGGTGAACCGGAACAACGATGTGTTTGAAACCACTTTTCACGTGCGCTTCGCCGAAACCGACCAGATGGGCGTGGTGCACCATGCAGTGTATGCTGTCTGGTTTGAAGAGGGACGATCCCAGTGGATGCGTGCCAGGGGCCGCGATTACGCTGAATTCGATGCCGGGGGCATCAATCTGGCCGTAACCGAGTTGCGCATCCGTTACCATCGTCCCGCGCGCTACGGAAGACGGGTTACTGTGCGTACATGCATGAAATCGGTTCGCAGCCGGGGAATGGAAGTCAGTTACGAAGTCGTGGATAGCGATTCAGGTGATCTGCTGGTTACGGGAAACACACGTCACGTGAGCACGGATCGCAGCGGCAGGGTGGTACGTATCCCCGATGAGTGGGTACGGTTCCTCTCGCCGGAACGATAGAAACCGGTCACTTTTCCTGCAGCAGTCGCAACAGGTCGCTGCGTTGACGCGGGCCCAGGATTACATCCGTGATGCGCCCGTCACGCACTCGCACGGTGGCCGGCGTGGCCATCACGCCGAATGCGCGCGCGGCCGCTTTTTCCTCTGCGGCATTCAGCATATATACATCGTTTCGTTCCCGTTGAAGTTCTCGCACCAGGGGAGTCATGGTACGGCAGGCCCGGCAGCCCGGGGCGTGAAAGTAAATCAGAACAGGCTTGCCCGGAGAAGGGCTCCAGCCGGGAATTATCTCAAGTGGTGGGGCGGGTTTGCCGCGCATGCGTCTGGCTTTCCGGTGTGCCCACACCTGGACGCTGGTTATAAAGACGGCCAGCGTCACGATAATCAGGGCCAACCAGGTCATATCGGGATTCTCATCGGGTTCCTAATGGCTCCACGTTGGCCTGGAGTTCCTGCAATGCGGACAGTCGGACCATTTTTTCCGATTCATCCGGCAATTGAAAATCCTTTGCCGGAGTCCCGATTGCCATTCAATGCCTCCGGGACAAAGGGTACGATTTTTTTAAATGGAAAGCAATTTCTTGACTGTTTTTCTGTCACCATTGACTTATCATCGGGCAAAGGGCAACATATCTGTCCAGGGTATCGGGACAATGGCAAGCAAAGACAGATTAATGAAATTCAAGTACCGATTGTTCAAACCGGACACAACGGAGTTTTTCAAGCGCCTGATGCGGTCGCAGAATTGGAGTGGTGAGGAACTGGCGGCCTGGCAGAGCGAACGGCTTCGCCGCCTGTTGTTCAATGCCTGGGAACACAGCCCTTTTTACCACAGACGCTTTAAAGAAGCCGGGATTCATCCTCATGACATCAGCGGTCCGCAGGATTTGCACCTGTTGCCGGTTTTGACCCGCCAGGATATCCGCAATCATTTTTGCGAAATCCTTGCCCGTAACGTCCCCAAGCGGTTTTTAAAACCCTCTACAACGGGGGGGACTTCGGGGATTCCCGTGCGCACTCTTCTGGATCGCAGGGTGCCCCACGCCGCCCTGGGGTGGCGTATGCTTTCCTGGTGGGGATACGGACCGGCTGTAAACATCGGGCTGGTATGGCGCGAGGTCGACGCCTCAATTGTCAAGCGAGCCCTCACCCGCGCCTTTACCTGGCCTTCCCGACAGGTGCGCCTGAACGCCTCAGCCATTGACGCCAAATCCATGGAGAGCTTTGTGCGGCAATGCGAGCGCCTCAATGTTCCCGTGCTTCATGGATACATGGGTGCCGTTCATCACCTGGCCAGGTACCTGGAAATGCGTGGCGGGGATTACTGGCGACCCAGGCATGTCTGGGTTACCTGTTCGCCTGTTTCCAGACCCCACCTCGAGCAAATCGCGCGGGTTTTTCAGGCACCGGTGCTGGATCAATACGGCTCATGCGAAGTGTACTGGATTGCCGCCCAGTGCCGATACTCAACACCCAACCTGCACCTTTTCGCAGATGCACGCCTGGTAGAAGTGACCGATTCCCGTTTCAGGCCGGTTCCAGACGGCAGGACCGGTAACCTCCTGATCACGGACCTGGAGAACCTCGCATTTCCCATTATCCGTTATGCTATCGGTGACCGCGGCCGCCTGATACCCGGAAAGTGTGAGTGCGGGATCAACTTGCCCCTGATGGGTCCGGTTCAGGGAAAAAACGTGGATACAATCCAGCTTCCCGATGGTACGGCGATCACGGACATCAACGTTATTTTTGATGATTTTCCCGAAGCTGTAAATGCCTTCCAGGTATACCAGGATTGTGCAGGCAACCTGGAGATCCGTTATATTCCCGCCAATGACGCACAAAAAACCCTTCAGGCCGTACGGATTGTTCGCGAACGCATGCAAAAAGCGGTTCACGGCCAGATAGAAATCCAATTGCGCGCAGTGGAGAAGATTCCCCACCGCAAAGGCAAGCTTCAATACGTGTTCAGCGAATTCAAGGGCATTGAGAACACCCGGACTCAGCTTGAATAATAGAAGAGAGTATCTCCGCCGGAACGCTGACCAGCTGATCGGCACCGGCTGACTCAAGTTCATCTTTGGTGCGGAACCCCCAAAGTACACCCACGGCAATGGTTCCGGCAGCATGCGCGGTACGCATATCCACGGCCGTGTCTCCAATCATCATGGTGTTTTTGGGCTTGCTGCCCATGGTTTTCATTATGGATAAAAGCGCAGTTGGATCCGGTTTCAGGGGGGTTTCTTTATCCGCTCCGACCACTACTGCGAAGGGATTGCCTGGAAAGAACCATTGCACCTGCTCTTCCAGAAATTCCCGGGGTTTGTTTGACAATACGGCCAGTTGTATGTGCCGGCCCAGTAACTGCGCGATCAATTGCGCTATCCCCGGATAGGGCCGGGTATGAAACCGCCATTTGTGCATGTAGTGGCGCCGCACATTGGTCAGCAAGGTTGTCACCGTGGCACAATCGCGGGAGGAAGCAGGAAGGATGCGCTCCACCATGGCGCGCATGCCGTTGCCCACGAAATACGCATAACGCCCGGCCGGATGATGTGGAAACCCCGCGTCCTGCAGAGACTGGTTGGCGGCTGCGGCGATATCGGCCAGGGAATCGAGCAATGTTCCGTCCAAATCGAACACGGCCGCATGAATTTCCGGCACTTATTTTCCTTTGCGGTCCAGGAACCGGGAGCGCTGACGCATTCGACCGATGCGGAACGGTGAGGGGAACACTCCTTCCCGGGCCGTACGTACATCCTCTATTGAGTAAAAAGCACGGGGATTGAAATGCCGGATGATTTCAACTACTTGTGTCAGATCCTTGCGATTGATAATCATGTAGATGATTTTCACCATGCCCTTGGTTCCACGGGCATCCACCAGGGTGATGCCGAAATCGTTTTCCCGGAACCAACGTACCAGCCGCCGTGAATCCCGTCGTGTCACAATACGGATGGCCAGGCGCCCGACGGCGATCCGGTTCTCCAGAATCAGTCCCACCAGGTTCCCCGCGGCGAACCCGGCGGCATAGGCGATGTAACAAATCCAATTATCCAGGTTGCGGAAGATCTGCTGCATGGCCAGCAACCAGATCAGGACCTCAAAAAAACCCAGCAACGGCGCCCATAAACGACTGCCGCGGGTCACGAATACGATGCGCATGGTTCCCAGGGTTACATCCGCGACACGTGCCAGAAAAATCAGCAGGGGCATGAGCAACCAGGTCCATAAGGGCGAATTTACCAAAAATTGGGGCATTACCACACCTCCTGCAAAATCGCTAACGCATCGCCAAGCACATTAACATGGACGATGCCGGCGTGTAAAGAGCCGGCGGTATTACAGAAACCAGGATCTTCCGGGTTTTGGGAGCGTTACCCCGGGGCGGTTTTTTCAATGCGCAAGCGCTTCCAGGCGGGCAATCACCGTCATGTTTCCGCGCGACCCTTTGCTGATAAGGGTTTGCAACTCATCCCGCAACAGCCGTCCGGAATGAGCGTCCATTATCACCCGGCGGGTGAAACGCTGAATACGAAACCGTCCCCAGATGGCAATCCGCGGTTCAGCCGTACCGCAAATCTGAATGGTTCCGGGAAGAGATGGTTCCAGGTGGTACAACAGGTGGAAGGGTTTTTCCTGCCTGAAAGCTTTCAGTCCTTTGACAAAACGCGATGCCAATGCGGCGATGGCGTTAATCGATTGAGAGAAATCAAGCGGCGGTGACGACCATAACCCGGAAATAATCGATCCGCTCTGAATGTCAAAAGCATGCCGGGGTGGTCGGATTGCATGGTTGAACAGACCGATCATTTCAACCATGATGCGGTAGAGGTTGAAATCGATGCGCAACTCTTCCGGCGCATGGCGGAAACGTACATCCATCGCATAACAACGGTCGGAATGGATGCCGCCTTTTGTGCGCCGAAAGCGGATGCCCCCACGTAACGGGCCATGAAAACGAAACTGGAAATCCTTTACCCGGCGCACAAATCGCGGATAATACGACAGTTGTTGTCGCCATTTTCGCCATAACTTTCTGCCATTGCGGATACCCAGTTTGAAATCCTTATCAGCCGTCAGGATCACCAGGGTGTGACCTGAAAATCCGGTTGTGCGCATCATGATCCCCGTCTGGTCGATTTTGTCCAGAACAAATTCCCGCTCTTCTGATTCTTGCGAACACACTTGAAAGATGGCGGAAGCCTGGGAACGGTAAAACGCCCGATAAGGAATGATCAAAAGGATGTGGCCGTTGGCCGCACCATGCAACTGGTAGGTGAAACGGTAGTGCTCGGCCGACTGCAGACAAACCGTCATCGTTATCAGCACAACACAGAAAAGACGAATCAGATTACGCATCAGGCCGCCGGACTCATGGTTAAACAACGCAATTCTAGGCGACTTGTGAAATTCAGTCAAATCCCCGAAGATCCGGATTTTCTATGCTAGAATGAAGAGGCGGAACGGAGGGTAACCTGGATCTTCTGGGAAAAACCACTGCCTTGCTCAGTGCGTTTTCATGGGGAATCGCGGTGATTCTGTTCAGCCATGCGGGTAAACAGATGCGCCCCGTGGCGCTCAACCTGTTTAAAACCACCATTACCACCCTGTTTTTGCTGGCTGCCATGATAATCTGGAATGTTTCGCTGATTCCCGCCGGAGTGAGCCTGACCGATTGGGGAATTGTGGCGTTAACCGGTTTTCTCGGCATCACCGTGGCGGATTCTCTGTTTTTTGTTTGTTTGAACCTGCTGGGGGCGGGAATGGCGGCGATCGTGGACTGCCTTTACAGTCCAATGGTACTGCTGTTTTCCTGGTGGGTACTCAGTGATGTTCCCGGAACCGCCAAAATCGCCGGTGCGGCTCTGGTGGTGTCGGCCGTGCTGGCGGCATCGATCCATCCCGGGGTACCCGGACCGGGGTGGAGACGGATGTTGGCCGGCATTCTCGCCGGCGGCGGCGCCATGGCATTGATGGCCCTCAGTATCGTGATGATGAAGCCGATCCTGGATCGAGCCGATTTCCTGTGGGTAACGGAATTGCGCCTGATTACGGCCTTGATCTTTCTGTTGATCCAGACGGCGCTTCATCGCAAACGGCGAATGATAATGGCCGAAGTAATGGATCGGCGGCGCTGGCGCCACGCATTTCCAGGGGCATTGATGGGCAACGTGATTGCCATGACCATGTGGGTGGCGGCCTTCAAGTTTACGGACGTGGCTTCAGCGGCAATCCTGAACCAGACATCCACCATTTTTATCGTAATCCTGGCGGCTGTATTTCTCAACGAACGCTTTACCCTGCGTCGCCTGATCGCCGCTCTGCTCGCATTTGGCGGATCCATCCTGGTCATCACCGCCTGAATTTTCACCGGATAGCGCTCTGGAATGAATTTTCCGGGAAACGCAGGCTAATTTTCAGGAACGGTGGCGTCGGCCTGGTTGTTGATCTCATCCAGGCGCACCACCGTGTTCTTGCCCATCTGCTTGCCAGC
Organism: Candidatus Aminicenantota bacterium; assembly: GCA_016926835.1. Classification (GTDB taxonomy): domain Bacteria; phylum Acidobacteriota; class Aminicenantia; order UBA2199; family UBA2199; genus UBA876. The sequence goes on from JAFGNX010000196.1 coordinate 22,822, forward strand.
GTACATGGCCCGATCTGCACCGCGGATGCACTCACTCACCGGCCCGGGGCGATTGTAGACGTTGATGCCCATGGTTACGGTTAAAGCGATTTCGCGGTTTTTGTAATTCATGGGGGATGTTTCCACCAGGGACCGTAATTTTCCGGCCAGAATCGCTCCGCCCGTCATGTCGGTTTCCGGCAGCATGATGAGGATCTCATCACCGCCCCAGCGGGCGGCTACATCGGCCTGGCGCAAATGGTTCCGGACAAGGTCCGCCAGATGACGTAGCATCAGGTCTCCACATTCGTGTCCGTAGGTATCGTTCACGCGCTTGAAATCATCCACGTCGAGCATAACCAGGCAGAATGGACGCCAGGTACGTCCCATGCGCACCATTTCTATGTCGATCCGTTCAAGGATGGTATGCCGGTTGTAGAGACGGGTCAGGTTGTCGAAACGGGCGATGCGTTCCATGCGCGCATACGCTTCGCGCAATTCCATTTCCGTGCGGGTGCGCAATCGATAACGCCGGTACAGGAAAAACAGGATCATGGCGCCAATGACAAGGATGGCGACGAGGAAAAGCGTTACCAGGATACGGCGTTTGCGATCCAGTTGCCGGATACGGACACTGCTTTCCTGCGCCTTCTGGGCACTGAGCCGCTGTTCTGATTCGTATTTTGTTTGCAGAGCGGACAATTTTGCGTAGTTTTCCCGTGAAAACAACTGAGCTTGAAGAGTCGTATATTCGCGGTAGTGCTCCAACGCTTTTGCCAGATCTTTCTTGGTTTCGTACAAACGGATCAGGCTCCAGACAGCGTCCTTCTGCAGGGAACGTGACTCAGTTTCCACTGCCAGCCGCACGGCAAGTTTAAGGTGGGTTTCCGCAAGATCCAAGCGGTTGATATCCAGGTACACATTGCCCATATTCAGGTGAGAAGTAACCATGCGCGGTTTGGCATTCATGCGCTGAAACAGTTCCAGCGACTGTTGATAACTGTCCAGGGCGTCTTTCCACAAGCCCTGGCGGTGAAACACATCACCGATGTTGTTTAAACAAACCGCCTGGTAGTCCAGGCTGCCCAGCTTCCCGGCATCTGCATGCGCTGCTTTGAATGATGCCAGAGCCTCGCTGAAATGCCCGCGCTCTTTCTGGATCTCGCCGATGTTGACGCGGCAGACAACCGTCAGTTGCCGGTTATCTGTTTCCCGGGCGATTTTCAGGGCGTTCTGGAAATGCGACATGGCCTGGTCGGGATTGTTCAGGCGGTTATACAAATTGCCGATACTGTTCAATACAATCCCGACACCGGGCTGATGATCGAGTTCTTCATAGATCCGCAGGGCCTTGAGCATGAAATCCAGGGCTTTGCGCAATTCTCCTGAACGGTAATGAATCAGCGAGATATTGTTGAAAATTCCCGCCAGACGGCTACGGTCTCCATCTTGACGTACATGGCGGATCGCGCGCTGGAAATTGGCCAAAGCGTTCGTGGAATCACCGCGATTCAGGGCCACGGCGGCCACTCCGTTCAGGGCGGCGCCCATGATTCCATGATGATCTTCTTTACTCCCGATCCGCAGTCCCGCCTGGTAATCTTTTTCAGCTTCGTCCAGGTTCCCTGATTGCAGAAAGCCCACCGCCCGATGAATATGGGCCCGGCCCATTGCCAGGTTTTTGCGCAGATTGCGGGATAACTCCAAGGCCTGGGTGGCGTAGAGAATCACTTTTTCCGGATCACGCGACACGAAATATTCAGACAACGTTAATAGAATATCCAGGCGTTCCTGGCCGACAGCCTCGGCAAGGGCACTTTCAAGCCGGTCCGCTTCCCCGGAATCGGTTGTCTGGTTTGCCAGGATCGACTGAAACAGGCAAGCGGTCATGATCAAAACGAGAAACAAGCGGTTTTTCTGCCCGCGGTCAGCCGCTATTATGCCCCTCCGGGAAAAAGACGTACCGTGATCCACTGTAAACAGAGCCTCCTGACAGTTTTTTTCGACCTAATTTTACTGTATGGGAAATCTGAATGCAAAAAGAGAATCCCGGTACCCAGGAAGCGGCTGCCAAGTTGATTTCTTCCGGGTATGCGGTTAACATACTCAGGGTTTGCCCGCCAATGTGGAACAAAATCCGGAAACAGCCAGTCATGAAGTTGCTGAAGTGGACGGGCCTGGGTATATGTATCTTTGTTTTTCTGGATCATTTGGTTTTCATGGGGTTGCGTTATGCCATGGTCCAGATTCAGAACGATATATCCAGACAAAGTGACCACCTGCTCAGACAACTGCGAAACGATCAATACGACGCCTTGATCATGGGGTCATCACGCAGTTTTCACGCGCTCCTTCCGATTCATTTTTCTGAATTGATGGGCCTGAATGCGCTTCAAGTCAGCTTGAAGCGCAAGTATCCCCGATATCACTATCACTTTTATCGCCTTTACCGCGAGCGTTTCCAAGCTCCCAGATACGTGTTTTATGGCACCGATTTCCACATGTTCTCAATCCGCTCAGCAAGCAGCCTGTTGCGCAATCTCATCGGAGATTCCGCCGGCGTCAGGCCCATGCCGCTGCCGGAAGCCGGCAAAAACCCCCTGCTGGAACACATATCCTGGTTGTTGCACGCAAAGCCATTATTCGAGGAGTTCCTGCAGGAATTGCTGGAAACGGCTCCCGGACCTTTCCGCGAGGATCCGTTGCTTTCCACTTACCGCGGACGAACGGACAACCAGGTCAACGTGACACGGCCCGAAAAAAGATTTCGCAAGATTCCGTATACGCCTTTTCCCGGAAAAGAGGGAGAATACCTGGTACGGTTGTTGCAGGATCTCAATCATGACGGAGTTCAGGTTTACATGGTCATGCTTCCGGATCACATCGGAACTTATGCTTCGTTGCGGGGAACGCGTCAGTATCATAAAGACATCCGGAACCTCTCTGCCCGTTTCACAAACGTCGAATGCCTGGACTTTCATGATCCGGAAACCTTTCCCCTGCAGAGGGCCGACTTTTTCGCGGATGGCGGATGGGGAAAGGGAAACAGTCACTTGTCCGCAAACGGAGCCCGGAAACTGGCTGAACTGATACGTGAGCGCAAATTTAAAGCCTCCGTCGCGGGTAATCCCATCGGGAGAAAGCCGTGAAACCATCCACCTCATGCGCGACCAGAAAAAAAAACCTTGAGGAAATCTCCCGGGAACTGAATGAGGCTGTCAAAGAAATGAAATTCCATGCCCCGGTATCCGTGGTCTACAATCCGCTGGAATATGCCTGGGAACCCTATTGTCAATACTTGAGGCTTTATGGTTGTGGCCCAAAAAAAGTCGTGTTTCTGGGCATGAATCCGGGTCCGTGGGGAATGGGGCAGACCGGAGTTCCCTTTGGTGAAGTGAAACAGGTGCGCGATTGGCTGGGTGTCTGCGGAAATGTGTCCGGGCCCGCGCTCACACACCCCAAACGACCCGTAACCGGTTTTGCCTGCCGGCGCCGGGAAGTCAGCGGGCGGCGCCTGTGGGACTTGTTTTCCCGCCGATTCAACACTCCAGCCCGTTTCTTTGCAGATCATTTTGTGGCGAATTACTGTCCTTTGCTGTTTTTTGACAATCATGGTCGAAACCTCACGCCGAACCGATTGTGCGCCACGGATCGTGACGTTCTGTTCCCACTTTGCGACAACCACCTCGTTGGCCTGGTCGAGATCCTTCAGCCCCGCTGGCTGGTTGGAGTGGGGCGATTCGCGCGGCAACAAGCCGAACAAGCGCTGAAAGCACTGTCAACCAGAGTAACGGCTATTATGCATCCCAGTCCGGCCAATCCGGCGGCCAACCGGGATTGGGCGGGCAGGGTCATTGACACCCTGGAGGAAAACGGAGTATGGCCGCGCACGGAGCCGGCCAGTGAGCATGAGAAATAGCCGGGAATTGCCGGCTTTTACGGTATGAATTTTGATCCGGACTTCTTTTCCCCTGAAAAGGGCGGAGTTGAATCGTTGTTATGGATATGTCAGGATCCTGGGAGTCACGGTGATTGTCACGCTGGTCGAGAGCCGGGTCTTTCATCGCCAAGAAAGAGCATATCCGCATTCAGCGCATGCGCAACTGGCTCCATGTCCTGGAAGACCGGTTGAAAGAAAAACGCCGTGAAATTGAAAATCGCTGAAACCC
>JAFGNX010000197.1 GCA_016926835.1 Candidatus Aminicenantota bacterium
AAGGATGGCCATGGTTTATTCATGCAACCATGGAATATTATTGGGCAACCACAGGGGGTTGCCCCTACACCTGTCTCCTGCCACTGGACCTCGCCTCTTGCTAATCATCACTGCGAATTTACCCACACAAAATGGAAGAGAACCCAACTTTTCAACTTTCTTGAAAAGCCTTCTCCATGATTTCTCGAATGCGGGCAGTTGATTCTTCCACCCGGGACAGCCACTGGTTGGCCTGTTTAATGGTTTCCGCGGCAAATTCGCGGTCATCAAATCCCTCGAGATTAATGCGCACGTTATACCAGGCCCCGCGGGCGCAGGCCGCCGCGGCCAGGCCCGCCACTCCGGCATCGGACAAGGAGTTGGGATTGCCTTTCTCCGCGGCCGTGGCGGCCAGGGCGGCCGCAGTCACGGATTTCTCCAGCACACTCAACGGCACGCAAATTGCCTCGCGGGTGGCCTCGTCCAGGGCCTGCTGCCTGAGTGCGATCTCCTCATCCGAACCCCTGGGTAAAGACAGGGCATCCATGATGCGGTTAAAAGCTTCAGTATCGCGGTCAATGGCCGCATTGAAAAACGCGATCAATTCCTGACCCTTTTCCGCCAGCGCGATCATCTCTTTTTTTACATCCTTGAACTTGCGTTTGCCGCTGGTCAGGTTGCCCACCATGGTACTCAAACCCGCAGACAATGATCCCATGAGAGCAGATACACTGCCTCCTCCGGGAGCCGGTGAATCGGAAGCCAACTCCTCGGTAAACGCATAGGTATCCATCGACGCCAAGCGCCCCTTGCGCCGGAAGCGGTATTCGATGATGCGCTTCTCCGCATCAAAGGGGGCGAGCTCATTCAGGCCCAGGCTCTGTACAGCCACCCGCACCAGTTCATTTTCCGAAACCCCGGTGGACAACCCCTGTTGAGAAAGGAAATGTATCCCGGCTTCCACCATGGCGTCCAAGGGGATCAACCCCACCAGTTCACTGCCTGTCACGCGTACCCCAAACTCACGGGCGAACCGGTCACACTCTTCGAATACCCGGTACAGTGGTGTTTCACGAAAATTAAGGATGTTGACGGACACCTGGGCCATATTGTACTCATCGATATACCAGCCGATTCCCTGTACGCCTTTGAGGGTTCCGGGCACGGTCTCCTTTTTCCCGGTTTGCGGGTTCCTGGTTTGATAGCCCTTTTCCCGCACCCGCTTGGCGATTTTGTTGGCCAGTTTCACGCTGCGGGTATTGAGATTGACGTTATAAGCAATCAGAAAATCACGGGCGCCGATCACCGTGGCCCCGGAACGAGAGTTGAATTCCGCCACGCCGAAATCGGGTTGGAAATCCTGCTGCTTCAGTTTCTCCGGCAGGGCTTCATATTCTCCGCGCCGGATATCGGGCAAACGCCGTCGTTCCGGGCGGGTCGCCGCTTCGGCGTAGAGGTATACTGGAATCTTCAACTCTTCGGCCACGCGTTTTCCGACCTGGCGGGATATCTGAACACAATCCTCCATTGTAACACCGGATACGGGTACGAAAGGACATACGTCCGTGGCACCCAGACGTGCATGCGCCCCGCTGTGCTTTGACATGTCAATCAATTCAGCCGCCTTGCGGATGGCATAAAATGCCGCTTCGCCGATTTTTTCCGGCGAGCCGGCAAAAGTCACTACGGTCCGGTTCGTATCCTTGCCCGGATCCACATCCAACAGCTCCACCCCTTCAACCGCGCGAATTTCGGCCGCGATCTGGTCAATGATCGACATATCTCTGCCTTCGGAAAAATTGGGCACACACTCAACAATACGGGTCATGATATCCTCCTGTCCTCAATCTGCTTTTTTCTCACTCCCGTGTTCGGCGGGCGGGCGGAAACAGTTTTGTTTCCGCCATTCATCGATTTCATGATGGTGACCGGAAAGCAACACCTCGGGAACCGGATGGCCCCGGAAATCTCGCGGCTGGGTATATTGCGGCCAGCCGCCCTGGCCTTTTTCGTAATACGAATCCGTGGCCACGGATTCAGTATTTCCAATCACGCCGGAAAGCATCCTTGCTGTGCTTTCCACCAGAACAGCCGCGGCCAGTTCACCCCCCATGAGCACATAAGGGCCGATGGAAAGCTCTTCGTCCACCCGCTGATCGATGAAACGCTGGTCCACGCCTTCATATCGGCCGCAAACCAATATCAAGTGGGATTCCCTGGAAAGCGCTTTGACCCGCTCCTGCGTCAGAATGGGCGCATACGCGGAAAAAAGGATCACCCGGCCCGGGTACAATCCGGAAATATGATCAACCGCCCGGAACAATGGCGCGGGTTTCATAACCATGCCGGGACCGCCGCCGAAAGGACGGTCATCCACCTTGCGGTGTTTGTCACGGGCAAAGTCCCTCAAGTCGTACGCGTCTACCCGGATAAGCTCGCGTTCCACCGCTTTGGCCAGAAGTCCAAATTTCAACAGGTCGCGAATCATCTGGGGAAAGATGGTAATCACGGAAAACGTCATGCGTTCAAGTCCATTAGACCCCTGGGCGGTGAAATCACCACCCGGCGCGAAATCAAGTCGACATGCACGACGATCTCGGGGTGCCAGGGCACCAGCACACGCCGCCCCTGGAATTCCAATTCCAGCAGCGGGTTGATTTCACGCTGGTGGGCTTCAACAACAACCCCGCAAGCGTTTCCCTCGGTATCCACCACGTCAAAGCCCAGGAGAGAGTCGGATTCACCGTTCTTCGCGTCAGCGGGTCGATCCAGCCACAACTCAAAACCCACCAGGCGATAGGCTTCTGAAATAGAGTGACAACCTGCAAAAGTCAGCACCCATTCTCCCCGGATATTGCGCACTCCCGCCAACTCGAGGCATAGGGAACTCCCACGAGATTGAAGCCTGAAGAGAACTCCGCTCTGGAGGTCCTGATCATCCACTTCGGAGGATGGCTCTAATACCACCTCCCCCTTGTTCCCCCGGGTTCTTGAAATTCTCCCCAGAAATCGCAAAGAGTTTTACTGCTCGTAACGCTCGATGATTTCCAGGTTGAAACGCCTTCTCTGCTTCATTCCGGCTGCAGCCAGAATGGTCCGGATCGCCCTCGCGGTCCGGCCCTGCTTGCCGATTACTTTTCCAAGATCGCTCTGTGCCACACGAAGTTCAAGAATGGTTGTCTGTTCGCCGTCAATCTGGGTCACGGAAACCTGTTCAGGATTGTCAACCAGTGATTTGCATACCGTTTCCACCAGT
>JAFGNX010000198.1 GCA_016926835.1 Candidatus Aminicenantota bacterium
CATGATAAAATATATTAGTATAAATTGTCAAGAATATCAAAATTTTTCCCGGGACATTGTTAATTTCCCTTGACACACCATATCTTGGGGCCCTAAAATGCTTAGGTACTAAATGAGGAGAGATTGATGGAAGGATTCTCTGAAAACGCCTTAAAAATCCTGCGAGCCCGTTATTTCAAGCGCAATGCCGCCGGAGAGCTGGAAGAGACCCGACCGTCCCAGCTGTTCGGACGCGTGGCCCAATACATCGCCCAGGCGGAAACAAACGCCGATGCAAAACGCAAATGGGAAAAGCGTTTCCTGGACGCCATGATGAAGCGTGATTTCATGCCCAACTCCCCCACTTTAACCGGAGCGGGGCGCGGACTCTGCCTTTCCGCCTGCTTCGTCCTCCCGGTGGAAGATTCCCTGGAAGCCATTTTCGAAACCGTCAAGAACGCGGCCCTGGTTCACAAGGAGGGGGGAGGGACGGGATTTGACTTTTCTCGCATCCGGCCCCAGGGCAGTTACGTACGCAAAACCCAGGGGATCGCTTCCGGCCCGGTTTCTTTTCTGCGGGTAATCGATGCCGGAACGGAAGCAGTCAAACAGGGAGGAACGCGCAGGGGCGCCAACATGGGCATTCTGCGAGTGGATCACCCGGATATTCTGTCCTTTATCGATATGAAACGCGACGGGCACACCGCCCAGAATTTCAATATCTCCGTGGCCGTTACGGAAGCCTTTATACACGCCCTGGAAAACGAGACCGGCTACGAACTGGTGGATCCCCAGACCGGCAAGTCCGCGGGCAGCCTTCCGGCCCGTCAGGTGTTTGACGCCATGGTGGATTCAGCCTGGAACAACGGCGACCCCGGGCTGGTTTTCATTGAACGGGTCAACCAGCTCAATCCGACCGCAGCCCAGGGGCCCATTCGCGCCACCAATCCCTGTGGCGAACAGCCCCTTCACGACTACGAAGCCTGTAATCTCGGTTCCATCAACGTGGCGAACTTTTATCAACCCGGCCAGGATGACCCGGTGCAATGGAAACGTCTGGCTGAAACCATCCGCATGGGCGTCCGTTTCCTGGACAACGTTATCGACGTCAACCGCTATCCCCTGGAACCGATCCGCGAAATGGCGCAGGCCAACCGCCGCATCGGTCTGGGGATAATGGGATTCGCAGACCTGTTGTTGCTATGCGGTATCCGTTATGATTCGTCACAAGCCCTGGACCTGGCCCGGAGCGTCGCGGGCTTCTTCAAGCAGGAGGCCGTCGCCGCATCGCAGGAACTGGCTGCCGAACGGGGATCGTTCCCGCGCATTGAACAATCGATTTACGCCGGTTCAGCCATGCGTAACGCATCGGTCCTGAGCATTGCTCCCACGGGCACCATTTCCCGCCTGGCCGGTTGCTCTTCCAGTATTGAACCGGTATTTGCGTTTGAAGTCGTATCAAGAATCCTGGACAGTGAAATCCGGGACATCCACCCCATCTATGCCGGATGGCAGGCAGAGAATCCCGGAGAGACCCACCCTGATTGGTTTGTCACCGCCGGAGAGATCGCCCCGGAAGACCACCTGAAAATGCAGGAAGCATTCCAGGAATCGGTGGACAGCGCGGTTTCCAAAACCATCAACTTCCCGCACGAAGCCACTCGCGAAGACATCGCCGCCGCTTTCCGCAGGGCTTTTTCCATGAATATCAAGGGTATGACCGTATACCGCGATGGTTGTCGCGCGGTCCAGGTGCTCAACCGCGCCGACGCCGAAACACCTCAACCCATGGAACGCCCCGACGCCCTGACCGCGGTCACGCACAAAATCCCTACCGGGTTCGGCAACCTGTACATTACCGTCACCTTTTTCAACGAACGGCCATTCGAGGTGTTCTGCTCGATCGGCAAAAGCGGCTACTCCACCATGGCGGATGCCGAGGCGATCGGCCGCCTGGCCTCCCTGGCCCTGCGCAGCGGTATTCCCGCCGGCGATGTGGCTCATCAACTCAAGGGAATCGGCGGCTCTGAACCCACATTTCACAACGGCGAACTGGTGCAATCCATTCCCGATGCCATCGCCAAGATATTGGAAAGCCACGTGGGCACGGTCAGCGGCGGCGGCAGGGACCTCAACACCATCAACTGCCCGATCTGCGGCGCCACCCTCACGGATGAGAAGTGCCCTACCTGCCCCAATTGCGGCTGGACCCGCTGTACCGGAACGTGAAAAAAAGGTGACAGGAGAAAGGTAGTTCTACAGGGCGGTTCGCGAACCGCCCCTGCTTTTCACTTTCGACTTTTATCTTTTCACTTCTTTTCAACTTTCCAACTCTCCAACTTTTCCACTCTCGTTTGATGGTCTGATCCCGGCCGTCCGCATCACCCCTTGTGTCAGCGTGCCAACGGCTTCATCGTCCTTTTCAGCCGCAAACCGGACACTCGGGGTTCTCGAGGAACGGTAGTTCCCGGTAATCCGGTGAAAGCGCATTGCAAATCATTAATCTTCCAATCAGGGGCTCCCCTATCCCGATAATCAGCTTAATGGCCTCCAACGCCTCCATACTGCCGACAATTCCAGCCAGGGCCCCAAGAATGGGAACACCCTCTTGCTGTTCCAGACCCGCATACAGACACTCAAGACAGGGACGCCCCCCGGGGGCCACCACGCAAACCTGACCCCTCGTCTCGGCCACCCCGCCGTGCACCAGGGGCACGCGGTGATCCACCGCATAGCGGTTCAACACCATCCGGGAAGCAAAGGAATCAAAACAGTCCACCAGCAGAGAACAATCCCGGGCAATTTCATCGATATTCTCGTCATTAATTCGAACCGGGAACGTTTCAATTTCGATTGCACCGTTAAAGGCGTTGAGTCGCTTCTGCGCCGAATCGACTTTCCACTGTCGCAAGGAATTCTCGTCGTGGAGGATCTGTCTGTTCAGATTCGAAAGCTCCACACTGTCGCTGTCAACAAGTTTTATCCTGCCGACCCCCGCCCCAGACAGATAATAGGCGACAGGCCCGCCGAGACCACCAACCCCGCCGATCAGCACCGTGGCGTGCCGAAGCTTGTCCTGCCCTTCCCTTCCCCATCCGCTGATGGAGACTTGACGACTGTAGCGCTCAAAACAGTCTTCCTGTATCATTAAAACAAGCATACTCCCAGGAAAATGATATGAAAAGGGGGAAAGAATGATTTGCGAACAATTTCAATGGAACGGAGCCACCATCTCCATTCCCGCCCGGGGACTTCCCCCTTTACTCTACGTGGAGCTTTCATCACGGTGTAATTTTTCGTGCCCGGGCTGTTTCCGCGGCTCCAATTCGGATAGAGAAGAACAAGATCTTTCCCAAGACGTGATAAACACGATTCTTTCCTGCATTGACCCTGAAAAAGGGGTAAGGCGTCTCTTTCTGGGCGGCATCGGCGAACCCTTTTTGCATCCGGGAATTAACTCTTTTGTTCAGGAAGCCGCTGCCGCCGGAGCCGCTATCGCCATTCAGAGTAACGGGTCCTTGATTGATGAGAAAGCGATCCGGTTTCTTGTGGAAATCGGGGTAGAGAAACTGATTATCAGTTATGAAACCGGAGGTCTGGATCATGCCGCCCAGAAAGAACATGTCCCGCGAAATACGGAACTTGCGGGGTTTCCCCTGCAAATCATCAGAGAAATAAAGAGACAGAAAAAGGAAGCAGGCACAAACCGGCCCATTATCTCCATGGAGTGGGTGTTGTCCGCTGACTCAGTCCATCATGTAGAGGAGTTCATAGCCGTTTCAATAAGAGAAGGAGTGGAAGAACTGCTGTTTTCAAATCTCCTGCCGACAACAAGTGAATTTGAAAAGCAGGTTCTCTACAGCCTCAATACCGAAAAGAATGGGAAAGAAATCCTCTCCGCCTTGCTTAAACCTATCAGGCATCGCATTCACTACACAATGCCGAATTTCTTTCTGTCTACAGAAAGATACTGCCCTTTCATTGAAAAATCTTCGGCAGTGGTGCGTTCAGACGGCGCTCTTGCCCCCTGTTACCGGCTGCTGCATAACAGCCGGGAGATCGTGGCAGGAAAAGAGATGGCGCTTCATCCCTTCCTTTTCGGTTCCTTGAAAAACACATCACTGGAGGAACTGTGGAACAGCCGGGACTATCTCTGGTTCAGATTCTCCGTTGAAAACTCTCTTTACCCCTCGTGCCTCGATTGTTCCCTCCGGGAAGGCTGTGAATACCTGGTTGACAGCGATAGCCACTGCTGGGGAGGTACCCCGAGCTGCGGCAACTGCCTCTGGTCCAGACGGATCATCCTCTGTCCGTAAAAAAACAGAGAAAAGACTTCAAAAAATTGACAACCCGTTATTCCGGTCATAAAATAAAATTGTGGTAAAACACGCTCTCCGAGCCTGGTAACCTGTGGAGAAAACACAAATCTCTATGGTTTACGGCCGTCAGGGCGCGGGGGAAACTTCGTTGCCTCCCGTTTTTGGAAAGGTGAGCGCTCTAATAAAAAGGAGGAGCGCATGAAACTCACCGATTCCATGCTTTTACGGGTGAATCTTTCGACCCACACTGTCAGTGAAGAGCCCATCGATGAAAAACTGATCCGGCAGTATCTCGGAGGCCGCGGGCTTGGATCGAAGTACTTTGCCGATGAGGTGGATCCCATGGTGGATCCCCTATCCCCGGAGAACAAACTCATCTTTGCGTGTGGCCTTATGACCGGATCCAGTGCACCCACCGCCGGCAGGTATATGGTAATTACCAAAAGTCCCCTGACCGGTACCATCGCCTGTTCAAATTCAGGTGGCGTCTGGGGGGCGGTGCTTCGCAAAACCGGCTATTCCATGATCATCGTCGAAGGGAAAAGTGACAAGCCGATTTACCTCCTGGTCTATGACAACAATGTTGAATTCAAGGATGCGTCCCGGGTATGGGGGAAAAAAACCGGAGAAACCACGGATATTCTTTTGGACGAGGTAGGAGAGAAGCGCGCCAGGGTCGCCTGTATCGGCCCGGCGGGAGAAAATCTTTCCATGATCGGATGCATCATCAATGACAAGCACAGGGCCCCTGGAAGAAGCGGCGTCGGCGCAGTGATGGGCTCAAAGAACCTGAAAGCAATTGTTGTAAAGGGAAGCAATACCATCGATTTCAAGGATAAAAGCGCTTTTACCGGGGCAGTGAAAGAGAAGATCGACAAAATCAAGCAGCACCCGGTTACCGGAGAGGGTCTGCCCGCTTTGGGCACCAAGGTGTTGGATAACATCATTAATCAGGGGGGACTCTACCCTACGCGTAATTTTCAGTTCGCCACCTTTGACGGCACTGAAGAAATATCCGGAGAGGCACTTGTCAAAAAAGGGTATTTAAAGAAAAATACCGCCTGTTTCGCCTGCCCCATCGGCTGCGCCCGGGATGTGGAACTTCCAAACGGCATCACCATGGAGGGTCCGGAGTATGAAACCGGCTGGGCCTTCGGCGCCCACTGCGGTGTGAATGATCTTCACGCCATCTGTGAGGCGAATTTCCTCTGCAACGAGTTGGGTCTGGATACCATTAGCGCCGGAGTAACCATCGGGACAGCCATGGAACTCTATGAAAAAGGTTATATTCCCAAGGAAGATCTTGAAGACGGTCCGGAACTGAAGTTCGGAAACTCCGAGTCCATCGTCTACTGGACAAACAAAATGGGGAGGAACGAAGGCAGACTCGGTAAGTTGATGGCCAAGGGCTCCTGGCGGATGTCGGAGGCATACGGACATCCGGAATTATCCATGACAGTGAAAAAACAGGAACTTCCCGCATATGATCCCCGGGGTGTACAGGGCCACGGCCTGCAGTACGCGACCAGCAACCGCGGGGGCTGCCACGTCCGCGGATACATGATCAGCCCGGAGGTGTTGGGAGTACCGGAAAAGCTCGATCCCCAGGAATTAAAGGGAAAGCCTCAATGGGTCGTTATCTTTCAGGACCTTACGGCGGTCATCGACTCAGCGGGGCTCTGCCTTTTCACGTCATTTGCCCTGGGCCTGGAGGATTACACCGATTTAATTAACGCCTCGGCCGGGTTCGAACTTACCCCGGAGGAAGTACTCCGGATAGGCACCCGCATCTGGAATCTGGAAAGAAAATTCAATTTGTCCGCGGGAGTCGATCCATCCCAGGACACCTTGCCCAAGAGAATGTTCGAACCCCTTCCGGACGGACCTCAAAAAGGCGCGGTGCATCAGCTTTCAAAACTGCTTCCGGAATACTATGAACTGAGGGGCTGGAGTCCCGACGGCTTGATTCCGGAAAAAACCCTGCAGGAACTCGGCCTGACCTAGTGATAAGGATCCGTTTTTTTACCCTGCTCCAGCTCCTTCTTAACAGGAAGGAGCTGGAGCTCGCCTTTGTTCCAGGTGAAACGATGAGAAGTCTTCTGGAACGGATACAGGCCCGGATTAAGACAAGATTTTTGCACAAGCTTTTGCAAGAGCAGGGAAATCTGAAAACTGGAACGATTATCCTGGTAAACGGAAAAAACATTCACCACCTGCAAAAACTTGACACCCCCCTTTCGGACGGAGATGAAGTGGCCCTTTTCCCTCCCGGCGGTGGAGGATAATTGATATAACCCTCCCCCTCAGCCAATTCACTCTCCAACTCTTAAATTGCACGTGCGGTTCGTCAACCGCCCCTACCTCTTCCTTCTCCAACTTCAGGGCGACCAGCCGGTCGCCCCTACTTCTTCCCTTTTATGCCCGAAAGGGTATTCAACTCTTCAACTCTCGCTTAATGGTCTGGTCACGGCCGCTGCCAACGGAAACGAATTCAACCGGAATGTCCACGGCTTCGGAGATCATCTCAATATAATGCTGAGCCTCCATGGGCAACTCTTCAAAGAGCCGGATCTCTGAAACGGACCCTTGCCAACCCGGAATTTCACGAACTATGGGCTCCGCTTCTTCCAGAAACTCGATCGAAGGATCAAAATCCCGGGTTTCTCGCCCATTCACGCGGTAAGCTTCGACAAAAGGGATGGAAGTCAATCCATCGAGGATGTCCAGCTTCGTCAAGAAAAGACTGTCCACTCCGTTGATCATTACCGCATAGCGCAAGGCCACCAGGTCAAGCCATCCCACCCGTCGCGGCCTGCCGGTAGTTGCTCCGAATTCTCCGCCCCTATCTCTCAACCATTCAGCTTGAGGCCCCTCCAATTCCGACGGGAACGGACCTTCACCGACCCGAGTGGCATAGGCCTTGGCAATCCCGGTAATGCGGCCCAATGACTGCACGGGCAGCCCGGTGCCGGTAAATACGCCTCCCACCGTGGGGTTGGATGAAGTGACAAAAGGATAAGTGCCGTGATGAATATCCAGCAAGGCACCCTGTGCCCCTTCAAAAAGGATCGCCTGCCCTTCGCGGAAGCGACGGTTGAGCATCCAGGTGGTATCGGTAATATGGGAGCCCAGGAACCCGCCTGCCTCCATGTAAGCGTCCATGTATTCCTCGATCTGCGTACCTTCCGCTCCATAAGCCTGAACCAGCCGATTGTAGTACTCGTTGAGAATAACTGCCTTGCGACGAAATCGCCGGGGATCCAGCAAATCTCCAACGAAAAGGGCCCGACGCCCCGCCAGGTCTTCGTAAGCCGGACCGATTCCCCGGCGAGTGGTGCCGATTTTGTGATAACGGGATTGTTCGAAAACGATGTCCAGTTTCTGGTGAAACGGCAGGATCAGGGGCGCCCGGTGGCTGACCCAGAAATTCCCCGTATCCACGCCCAGAGACTGCAGGTGAAGGAGTTCTTCTACCAGCTGCAGGGGATTGACCACCACGCCGTTTCCGATCACCGACGCCGTATGAGGCGAAAATATTCCGGATGGCAGAAGATGCAAAACCACTTTATGGTCTCCGTAATAGACAGTATGACCTGCATTGTGCCCGCCCTGGTAGCGAACCACCACGTCGAAATTCCCGGCTAGATAATCGATGGCCTTGCCCTTGCCTTCATCACCCCATTGCAAACCCATGACCAACAGGTTCATGTATTTTCTCCTCAAGTTCCGAAAAAATCGGCCTCCATGGAAGCCGGCGGGAACAAATTGTAGCAGAGCCGCACAATCTGTGCAAATCACGATCCGTTGGCTGATTGGTCCATGCGGCCGGTTTTCTGATATAATAGACCCTCCGCCTGAACAGGAGAATAGATGATTCCGGCAGAACGTGTTTCGCGAACAACGTGGCTGGCTATCATACTGGCTGTCCTGTACGCTGTTCCACCCCGAATGCCCCTTTTCCCCGCCAATGTGTCCGGCCATGCCCCCGGAGAGATCCTGGTGCGCCTTCAGGCCGGAGTTGATCCCCATGTGATCACGGACGATCCTGACATCCGGGCGCTGATGCCTGTTGGGACAACTCGACGCCCGGTATCAAGCCTGCGGCCCGATATTCAGCTCATCTGCATGGGGAACGTGGGTTTGCGCCGGGAGCAAGCGGTATTGGCCGCCCTGCGACGCAGCCCCCGGGTAGCGGCGGCATCCTTGAATTTCCGCCGCAGGCCCGCCCGTCAACCCCGGGATCCTTTGTACACCAGACAATGGAACCTTTCGAACCGCGGAAATAACGCGCCGCTGATTCCAGGCATCGCCGGGGCCGACATCGGAGCCGAAACCATATGGGAAATTGAAACCGGGAATTCCGCGGTGGTCGTGGCCGTAGTGGATACGGGTATCGACTATGAACACCCCGACCTGGCAGCCAACATATGGCGCAATCCCCTGGAGACTCCCGACAATGGGATCGATGATGACGGCAATGGATATGTCGATGATTGGTTGGGCTATGATTTTGCCATGGATGCCAATGGCGGCAATGACACAGACCCCATGGACACAGACGGTCACGGCACCCACGTAGCCGGCATTATCGCCGCCAGGGGAGACAATGCAAGAGGGGTCGCGGGCATCAGTTGGCAAACACGCCTGCTGGCCGTCAAGACCGTGCGCCCGGACGGCTACACATACTCCGATGACATCGTGGAAGCCCTGGAGTACATCCAAGAATTGAAACGCTCAGGAACAGCGAACATCGTGGCGGTAAACTGTTCTTTCGGCGGCAGTGGTTACTCCGAGGTCGAGGAACAGGCCTACCGTCAGGTCAGCCTGGAAGGCATTGTCATTCTGGCGGCGGCGGGGAACGGCGGCGACGATGACTCAGGTGACAACAACGACGAACACCCCTTCTACCCAGCCTCTTATGACGTTTCCGGCATTCTCTCCGTAACCGCCACCACGGCCGAAGATAAGCTTGCCGACTTCTCGAATTACGGCTTTCAGAGTGTGGATCTGGCCGCTCCGGGAGAAGGGGTTCTCTCTACGGTTCCACGGCAAAGCGGCCGCCTGGCCCAGGTTGATTCCTTGTTTGGCACAACGCCGGCACTGGGCCTGGAGTACGCCGGTCCCACTACTGGTGTCACCGCTCTGCTGGTCCCGTGCGGGCTGGGCTTGACCGCGTTGGATTTTCCTCCAGATGTGGACGGAGCCGTGGCGTTGATCGAACGCGGAGAAAACACTTTTCAAGAAAAAATCCGCCTGGCCTCCCGCGCCGGCGCAAAAGCGGCGATCATTTTTAACAACCGGGCCGGCAATTTCAGCGGGACATTGCAAGTGCCGGGAGAATGGATTCCAGCTGTATCCATATCCCGGGAAAACGGCATTAACCTGAAAACCCGGGTGTTCACCCCGGTTACCGTGACCAATCAAGCTGCTGATTACGACTATATGAGCGGCACATCAATGGCGACCCCCCATGCCGCCGGCGCAACTGCGCTGCTGGCAAGCCTTTTCGGCCCGGAGCCGGTATCCCGCCGCGTGGCCCGCTTGATAATGGCCAACACTCCACTTCCCCACCTGGCTGATCGCATTGTCTGCGGCGGACGATTGGACTTGAAGTGCCTGACTTTGCCGCCACCGCTTGAAGTCACGGCAATACGCCGGCGCAACCAATCCCTGCTCCAGACTGAGTATGTGGTTCAGATTACCTGGAGAACGGATCCAAGATCTCTGGAACAGGGCGTTTCCGGATACCGCCTGTTTCAATCCAGTCCGGATTTCCGTATCATTGCCAGCCTGGATGCGGGAACATCGGGGTATCAGATCCGCCGGGTTTCCCGCGAACGAGAGCTGGAATTGGGTGTAGCCGTCCTGGATCGGCAGGGGAACTGCGGAACGGCTGCATTCGCAGTTGTTCGTGACGAATGAATCTTTGCCAATCCAGCGGCATTGACCTATAATGTTTCAGACAGGAGGCTTAAGATGCAATTTCCCGACCTGATGGACCGCTTCATTTCCTATGTGCGCATCAATACCCAATCGAGTGAGGAATCCACTGATTTCCCCTCAACTCCCCACCAGCTGGACCTGTCACGCCACCTTCAAAACGAACTCAAAGAAATGGGATTAATCGATGCCACCCTCAACAATTGGGGATATGTACTCGCGACGTTGCCGTCCAACGGCAACGGGAGCGGTCCAACCATTGCCCTGATCGCACACGTTGACACCTCGCCGGACGTCTCCGGTGAAAATGTCAACCCCCGCATTCACCATAATTACAACGGCGAAGATATCGACCTCTCCGGCGACGGCCGCTGGATACTCAAAGTGAGTGAAAACCCCCATCTGGCCAAGCAGAAAGGCAAAACCCTGATCACCACCGATGGAACCACCCTGCTGGGAGCGGATGACAAAGCCGGCATCGCGGAAATTATGGCCGCCCTCCAATACCTGGTCAGCCACCCCGAGATACCCCGCCCGCGTATTCGCGTTGTTTTTACACCGGACGAAGAAACCGGACGTGGCACTGAGCACATCACCCTGGAAGAGATTGCCGCCGATTTCGGCTA
The DNA here is from genome assembly GCA_016926835.1 of Candidatus Aminicenantota bacterium. GTDB lineage: Bacteria > Acidobacteriota > Aminicenantia > UBA2199 > UBA2199 > UBA876. The sequence goes on from JAFGNX010000198.1 coordinate 10,865, forward strand.
TACGGTGGACGGAGAAAAACTGGGTGAAGTTGAAGACGAAACCTTCTGCGCCGACTCGGTCCATCTGAAAATAACGGGCATCAATGTTCACCCCGGCTACGCCAAAGGAAAACTGGTGAACGCCGTCAAGTTGGCGGCCGAGATCATCGATTCCCTGCCTAAGGACCGCCTGTCACCGGAAACCACCGAAAAGCGCGAGGGTTATCTTCACCCCCACGCCATCGAAGGCGGCAGTGAGCAGGTTACCGTTAAGTTACTGGTTCGGGATTTTACGGAAGAGGGGCTGCACGATCACGAGGCGGAGCTGCACCGACTGGTGGACCGGGTGATGCAGCGTCACCCGGGTGCCAGGGTTGATTTTGAATTCCTCGAATCCTATCGCAACATGAAATCCGTGCTTGATGATCACCCCCAGGTAATGGCCAAAGCCCTTGAGGCGGTGAGCATGGCCGGCGTGGAGCCGGTACGCAACATCATCCGCGGCGGAACCGATGGAGCCCGGCTGAGTTTCATGGGACTGCCTACCCCCAACCTGTTTACCGGCGGTTCAAACTTTCACTCCCGCCATGAATGGGTCACCCTGGAAGATATGCAAGCCGCTGCAAGGGTGATCGTTCACCTCATGAGCCTGTGGGGGCGCGAGTGGAAAACATCCTAAGCGCTTTCCAGAGATATCGCAAAAATTTCGGGAGGATATGCCGGTCCCTGCTCTGGACATGGGCTTTGTTGATTCCCTCGGGCTGCAGTCCCGACCCTCCGCAACCGGCCCCATTGGCGACCAGTCATATCAACTCTGAGGCTGAACTATCCGTCTGTTTTCAAAATCACAATTTCAACTCGTTTGTCCCCTCCGAATTGCATTTTTACAATGAAGCCCAGGCTTTGGAACTGGTTTTCAATACCCTGGTGAAAGCTGACCACGCCGGGCACCTTTCTCCTGACCTGGCGGCCTCCTGGGAGATCTCCAGCGACCGCCTGGAGTACACCTTTCATCTCCGACCGAAGGCCCGTTTTTCCAACGACGCGCCCCTGACCAGCAGGGACGTGATCTTTACACTGGAACAACTGATCCGCCGCTGGGGCAGCGAAAATGAATTCAGCTGCATTGCCGGAGCCGCTGACTTCGCCCGGGGCAAGCACCATGCCGTCAGCGGCTTGGAAGCCGTAAACGATCATTGCCTGCGCATTCACCTGGCGCGCCCGTTCAATATCTTTCTCCACCTCCTGGCATCCAAAGCCACATCGATCGTTCCAAAGGATTACGCGGGTAAATCGCTGGAAAGTTTCCGCCACCAGCCTGTCGGTACCGGACCATTCCACCTTGAGAAGCAACTGGAGAAAGTGACCGTCAAACACCAGCCTTTTCTAAAACTGAGCTTTCTGCGCCGTAATGATTATTTTGGCGGACCGGCCTCCATGAAGCGGGTACATATTTTCCTCCCGCAGGATACTCCCCGCGCCAATACTTTATACTTTTTCGATGTTTTTCTACCTCCTGAAGGATTTGCCATTTCTACTGTTTCCCGCCAAAACCATCGCATCATTTCCACGGCTCCGGATATCCAGGTATTCCTGTCTCTGAATCCGTCACCTGTCGACAGCAAGGCCCTGACACAGGAATGGCGCCACATTCTGCAGTTTGGTGTAGATCGTCGGCAACTGATCAGCGACCTGGGTCTGGAGCGTTCCGCTCTGCCCGCCCACACCATTATGCCGGTCAGCCTGTTCGGCCACAATCGCTATTTCCGGCTAAACCCGGAAAGGGCTTCAAAAGCACGCCAACAGCTTCCGCCAAACGCCCAACGGACTCTAACCGTGACGATATATCCGCGTCATGTAAGCCTGATCAACGCCTTGAACAAACAACTGGCGCCCTTCGAACTCCGCCTCGAAAGCAGAATCATACCCCTTGAGCCATATTACGCCGACATGAGCGATCCGCAGCGGCAAGCCATGATCGTGCGGGGTGTCGCGGATTATCCCCATGCCTATAATTTCCTCAGCCAATTGTACTCCGGCAACGGGCTGCTCAACTACTTTAACCATGCCAACCCCCAGATCCGGGAACGAGTCGAACAATTGCCGCTGGGCAACATCCGCATCCAGGCGCAGTTGCTCGAACAACTTGCCGACCTCTGCGCCGAAGATGCTTGGTACATCCCGCTTTACTTTGTTTCCGATAATTTCGTACTGAAATTCCATGTCAATCCCCTGGGCTTCAAATTCGGGGGCATCATCGATTTTCACGCTATTGAGGTAAACCATGAATCCATCCATGGAAGCGATTAAGCAATCGATTCTGGTGGGTCAGCCACTGATCCAGATCATCTCATACGAAGAGAAACGTGTGGAAGGCTTTCTGTTGCGCATGGCGGAACAGGTAATCAAATCACCCGACCTCGCCCATTGGGACATCAACCATGGACTGGTAAAAGGAAACGCCCCCGTACCGGAGAGCCGGGACCCCGTCATCGCCATAGACACGGTAATCAACAACCCGGAACCCGGGTTCACCGTGTTCCGTGATCTGGGGCCGGAAATGCGCAAGTCCGAACGAGTGGTACGCAAATTACGGGATGCCTATAAAGCCCTCAAAGGAAAGCGCAAAATCATTTTCCTTCTGTCAGCGGATGAATATTTTCCCCAGGAACTGAAAAAAGAGATCGACATCTTCCCGTTTCCCCTGCCCGGTATCGACGAGCTGGGAGCGCTTTTTGACAAGTTCCTTGAAAGCATGCAGCGGTCCGGGCGTCAGGTGGAATTAAACGACGCCGAACGTCGTGACTTTGTGATCGCCGCCCAGGGCCTGACCCTCGATGAGGCCTATAAGGCGTATATGAAGGCCTTTCACAACCAGCAACTCATCACAGCCGACCTGGTCAAAGGCATTCACGAGGAAAAAAAACAGCTGATCATGAAGGAAAATGTGTTGGAGTATTTTACCCAGCGATTTGGCATGGACGACCTGGGCGGGTTGGACAATTTGAAAGATTGGCTGCAGAAGCGTCGCCGTGCATTCACGGACGCGGCACGTGACTTCGGGCTGGAGAAACCCAGGGGGTTTCTCTGCATGGGGGTTTCCGGGTGCGGCAAAAGCCTTTCCGCCAAAGTCACCGCCTCTTTGTGGAAACTGCCCCTTTTTCGACTGGACATGAACCTGGTGTATTCGGGAATGGCCGGTTCACCCGAATTGGTATTCTCCCGGGCCCTTCAGACCATGGACTCCGTGGCGCCCGCGGTCCTGTGGATCGACGAAATCGAAAGCGGAATTTCCGATAAGCAGGGAGACAGTTCTTCGTCCCGCATCCTGGGCTATTTCCTTACCTGGATGCAGGAACACACATCCGAGATTTTCGTGGCCGCCACTGCCAACCGCATCGACCTGTTGCCCGCGGAACTGTTGCGACGCGGCCGCTTTGATCAGATCTTTTTTATCGACTTGCCCACGCGTCAGGAACGGGAAGAGATTTTTTCCATCCATCTCAAGGCCAAAGGAAACGAAGTTTCCGGCTTCAACATACCGCAACTGGCCCAGATCACCAAGGGCTGGTCCGGAAGTGAAATCGAGCAAGTAATTATTTCCGCCATGTACGAAGCCTTTAACGAGAACCGCCCCTTGAATGAAGATGACCTGTTGGTAATTTTCGGCAACAGCGTACCCCTGGCCACCACCATGGAAGAACAGATCAAAAAGATCCGTTCGTGGGCGCACAACCGTGCTGTCAGGGCTTCCAAAGATGTCGAGTATTGATTCAGCCGGATTTTCGGGTCCGCAATAAAGAAAACCCCGCCAGCCTGGAAACACACTTACTCCACTTGTCATCTCCAGCGTGCTGATGTACAGTTGCGAGACGGAGGCCTCATGACCGATCGACCCGTACGCCTGTTGTGGAAACCCGGAACCATGCTCTATCCCGTCCCGGCCGTACTTATCAGTTGCGGTGATATGGACGGGCGCATGAACCTGGTCACGGTTGCCTGGACAGGCACAGTATGCAGCGACCCGCCCATGTGTTCCATCTCACTGCGCCCGGAGCGCTTTTCCTACAGCCTGATCCGTGAAAACAAAGAGTTCGCCGTCAACCTGACCACCGCCGCCATGGCCGTGGCTGTTGATTGGTGCGGCGTGAAAAGCGGCCGGGAAGTGGATAAGTTCAAGGAAATGCAACTGACACCCTTGCGGGCGTCCCAAATCCGCGCCCCCCTGGTGGCGGAATCACCCATCAATCTGGAGTGCCGCGTAACCGAGATTCGGGAACTCGGCAGCCACCACCTATTTCTGGCAGAGATCCTGGCCGTTCAGGCGGATCCCGCTTTTCATCGCGGAAAGACCGGCTATTTCGACCTCGCCGCCGCCGCGCCCATCTGCTACTGTCATGGTCATTACCACCGCATGGGCAAGCAACTCGGCAAATTCGGCTTCTCCGTAAAAAAGAAACGCCGCCGCACCCGGCGCTAAAACCCCCGGCTGATTCCGAACATCAGTACTAACGGCCGGAAACCTCCGCCAAAGTAGAGGCTCGCCTGGGCCAGGAACGCGAAATCGCGCATGAACCCGCTGGACCGCCCAAAGGGATAGAACCGTATCCCCGCAAATCCCCGCACAAAACTCTGCTCCCTTAACTCAGCGGCGCGGGGGGGCGCGTAATTCGTCATTTCATTTTCAAAACGGGTGAAATGAATACCCACCCCGGCTCCCAAGTAGGGATCCCACATCCCCCGCCGTGAAGGATTGAAATGATAACTCAGATTCAGTGATGGAGACCAGGCGTTGAAAGTCCAGGCACCGCAGAGTTCGCCCAAAACAGTATAATGCGTTCCCATGTAATCTTTCCAACGACTGTACCGGACGGAAATCCCCACAGCCAAGCCATCGGCAAAGACATGCTCAAGCGATGCTCCCAGCAGGGGCCAGGCATCAAAAGGATCATCCGTTCCCGTGTCAGCGGGAAATCCGGAAAAAAAAGAGATCAGGTTGGCGGCACGTTGGCCGGTTTTTCCGTGCAGGGCTAGCGTACACGTGCACAAAAAGATCAGCATGAAAACGACAATTCCTTTCTTCATCATGGTTGTCTCCTGTCTGTTAAGTTGTTTCATACTATCGTTATTCTATTGGGTAATGGGATTGAGAACACGGCCCAAAAACAGAATGGCGCCCGATCCATTCTCACGGATCAGGATCATCACCACCGGGCTGACACCCTGCCGCCCAGACCATCAGCATCAGCAAAACCAGCAACATTTTCAATACACGTGCCAATGCGCTCCCCAAGTGCATTTTGGTTCCCCCCCTCACTAAATTTCGCTCATCGTCAATTCTGTAGCATTGCCGTTACCATAAAATCCCTAAAAAAATGTCCCTTTTCAAGACAAAATATGGGGGGAAAGGCCAGAAGTGAAACGGGAAAACCCTGCTGTCACTTTATTCCGGCTCTCTTTCAGTACTCTTCAACTCCTCCTGTAGATACCATGGCTCTTCATTCATTATTTATCAATCCTTATTCTTTATTCCTTATTCGTTTTTCTGCTGCTTATGCCGATACTCGTCGAAGCCGCGAATCTTGACACGCCTGCACGTTCCGTTTACCCTTAGCGGTCATGACAGGCGGTAAAAAAAAACAGTGATAAGGAAAAACCTGCTGATCCTTGCCGGCGGATTGTGTACTGTCCTGGGCGTGGTGGGGATGTTCCTGCCGCTGCTGCCCACCACCCCTTTTCTGTTGCTGGCCGCGGCCTGCTATGCGAAAAGCTCGCCCCAACGCCTGCAGCGACTGCTGAGCAACCGCTGGTTCGGCCGCTACCTGCGTGATTACCGCGATGGCCTCGGCATCCCGATGCGAATCAAAACCTGGACATTGTCTTTGCTGTGGACCGCCATTGCGTTGTCGGCGACTTTTGCCACCAGCTTGTTGTGGGTGCGCATTCTGCTGGGAACAATCGCACTCGGGGTTACTTTGCACATCCTGATGCTGCC
>JAFGNX010000199.1 GCA_016926835.1 Candidatus Aminicenantota bacterium
CCGCGGCCACATCTCGTTGCGCATCCCCCCGGATGTCCACCGCGCCATGGCCATCCAGGCAGCCGAACAAAACGTCTCCCTCAACCAGCTAATCCTGTCCAAACTCACGTGATCAAGCATCCCACCCAACCCCACCAGAAAACCGACAACTAGTGTCCTCATCGACGTAAATACTGCCCAAACCACCCCCCCCTAAGCACTAGGGAAACCACTGCACACACAACAGGTGGACATCTGGGATTGACATAGCACTATATATAGTGTATAATCAGAATGTTCAGCGGACATAAGGGAGTTGTTGGTGCTTACAATCGGAGAAGGCTGGCGTCAATCAGAAGTAATGTATTGTGATGAATCCTTTTTCAGTCCAGCCTGGCACAGTCCAAAATTTGAAGGTGCAGTCAGCTCAAGACAGAGCCCAGATTGGTTTATTGATTTTTCCAGATGGATTCATGCTAACTTAATGAAAGGTTCCCCAGAAATTAAAGTAAACCTTGACGGATCCTGCAAACCAATAGAAACCGTTGAGTACAAAGCCGATTTGTATATATCAGCAATTAAGCATTACCCCAAGAAGCAGCAATTACTGAATGGAGTATATAATTCAGTGATTATTATGATTGATCCGCTCGGGTCCATTCGAGAGACTCAAAATTTCCGTTTCGTTCACTCAGTTCACTCGAAAGGTAAAGAGCTTGAATTAGTCGATAAAGCCGGCAGAACAGTATTAGATTCTTCTCATCCATACTATCGAGATTTCAAGCTGGAAGTCCTTAAATACTCCCAATTTTATATCAAAAGCCTTCACCCATATACTCGTATTGGAAACTTTCTGGCCTTCCTACCTGATCACTATTTGCTTGCACTGGGGAAAACCCCTCAAATCCAGCTTCCAGAAGGGCTTGATGTACTTCAGAAAAACACAGAAAAAGCATTACAAAACTCATCACTAAGTGCACTTATGGCTTTCGCAGCATTCTATGATTTTTTTGATCTTGAACGGAACATACTCAATCAATATAACTTCGATAATCCTGGAGCCCTCTATCAAACAGTTTTTTTACGATTAGGATTGCTACAAGGCGTTTTAAGAAAAAAAGTAGTATATGATAATGGACATTCCGATATTACAAAGTCAATTAGAAATTTCAAAGACCAATTGATTCTTTGTCTTCCTTTTTCAGGACTTCAAAGAATCCCCAACAGTATAACTGAGAAAGACTCAAGGGGCGACAGGAATCTAAATGCAGCTGATTTTGTTGCAGGAGTGGCTAGAGATATTTATAGGCGCTTTGGCGTTAGTGGTCTAAAAGTTTTTCGCAATTTCACATTGCTCTAAAGTTAGCCTTCCAGAACTGATGTTCTAAATATTCCGTCAATTTCAATAGAAAGAAAAACCATCGTCATGACCTGTGTTCGGAGTACCTCACACAAAATGTGCGAAAAATTCTTGACACTACCAATGAGTACCCGCAGGGCATAAAGCATAAGCGAACGCAAACGTAGGTTTCGGGGACCCATGGGCTGAGACAGGATGGTCGGCTGAGGGGTACTCCCCGAAGACGAAAGATGACCATGGCACCATCCCAAACAGCCACCGTGGTCATCTTGAGACGTCGAAGACCGCAATGGGTCCGGACCGAAGTGGTGAGCGGTGATTTGTGCCCAAAGGGTACTTCAACTTTTCAACTCTTCAACTCTCAATAATGACGTGAGCGCAGCGAATAAATGACAAGTCCTCCCGGTTCCCCAATGACAAGTTCGCCTGAATGACTCGAACATTTTTGTTTTGAATTTTGAACATTTGGGTTTTGATATTGTTTCGGATTTCAGATTTCGTGCTTCTAATTTCAAAGAAGGTGACAGGTGACAGGAGACAATCGTTAATCGCGCCGGGCAATGAAGTCACCCAGGATCATGGCGTCGCCAACATCGTTGTACAGGTAGCCGCTCAGGTGATCGTCATCACTCATGGTGCCCGTGAACAAGAGATGCTTGGCGCTTCCGCTGGATTCGTCCAGGTAATAATGGCAGGGGAAACGGATGTTCAAGCCATCAAACACGTAGGTCTGTTTGCGCTGGTTGCCCAGCCAGACCTCCTCTGCCGCCGTAAATGTGAATTTCCACTCCCGCGGCAGGTTGCCGCGATAGGCTTCGGTACCGGCATGGAAGTCCACGCTGAGACTCCAGTTCCCCACAACGTCAAACAGGTCGAGTGCCGCAACCCGCACCGCCTCCACGGTGCCGATCCGGCGGCCGTCGTCCTGCAACACGCCCGTCATTTTGCCGGATGTCGGAATGGTGAAGAGGAACCGGAACTGGTGGGTAGTGAAACGGTATTTGTCTTCGTAGGTAAATCCGAAATGGACCCGCCCCTCATCCACACTAAAGGAGCCACCGGGCTTGCCAAACAGGTCAAACCCGCCGCCGGCATGCAACGTGATCAGAAATACCCATGGCAGGTTCAAACCGCTGGATGCGTCATACGAAACCACTGTCCGCCAGATCCCCGTAACCTCCCCCGATGCGTCAACAATATCCCCATTTTTGCACCCCCAAACTCCCCCAATCAAAGCAATCACAACCACAAGTGTCATGATTTTGGTTTTCATATTCAAAGCATAATCCCGACATTCCTTGCAGTCAAGAATAACCTTGGCGCCGGTACCGTAAGTCCACAGTCGGGAATCACGAAGTGAACGGAAGGCAATGAACCTTTGCCGCAAATGGCCGTACCATGTGGAGTAAAAGTTTGCCGAGGAATGGAAATGACGGATCATCGCCATCGTGCCGGCCGAAGGTATGCTGCCGTATTGCTGGTGGCTCTGTGGCTGGGTAATCCGGGCGCAATCGGCGCCACCGCCCTGGATAACCTACCCACGGTGCTGAACGTATCCCCCGTTGATGTGGGAGGGGGATCGGTACGCCGCCAGGTTCGTGCGTTGGCCCTGGATGAACGGGGATTTGTGTGGATCGGGACGCTGAACGGCCTGTTGCGCTGCGACGGCGAAGAAGTTACGGAATTCCTGCATGACCCGAACGACTCCGGCACCCTTTCCGGAAACGGAATCTGGTCGCTGTGCGCCGACGGCGCCGGGCAACTGTGGGCCGGTACCTGGGGATCCGGGCTGAACCGTATCGATATCCGCAGCGGTCGCATCCGCAGGTTCCGCCACCGGCCCGGGAACCCCGAGTCTCTGCCGGACGACCGTATCCGGGCGTTGTATATGGATCGGAAACAGCGCCTGTGGATCGGGACTGAGGGCGCAGGCGCGGCCGTGTATGACTCCCGTACCGGGCGATTCCGCCGCATCGATGGCTACAGCGGATTGGAGGGGGACCTGTACCGTCCGATTCGCCAGTTCCAGGAGGACGGGAAAGGCCGCCTCTGGGTTGCCACGGACAGGGGATTGTACCGGATCGAGAAAAGGGACAACACGATGCACCGCGTCTGGCCCGAGGCCGGCACGGATCAACTGGTGCTGGGAATGATCTGCCGCGATGACGGCTCCATCTGGCTGGCCGCGGTGAGCGGATTGGTGCAAGTACGCCCTGACGGCGAAGTGGTGCATGTGTACCGGTCGGATTCTTCAAGGCTGGATAAGCGGCTGCAGCGTCCAGTCCCCGCCAGCCTGCTGGAAGACCGGGAGGGCCATATCTGGGTGGGATTTCTTGATGCAGGCGGCCTGGACCGGGTGGACCCGGATACGGGGCGAATCGCCCATTTTCCCCCGCAGACCCGGGGGGCCGGCCGGCTGCCTGATGACGGCGTTGTGCAGATGATTCAGGATGGCTCCGGGCTGATCTGGTGCGGTTTTCAGAGCCATAGCGGGGTTTCCGTTCTCAATCCCCGTCGCCCCATCACCCATTTCCTGCCCCGGGAGAAGGACGAGGATGGATTGTCCGATCCGGAAGTGACGGCCGTACTCAGGGACCGGTCCGGTCACCTGTGGTTCGGCACCAGTAATGGTCTGGACCGCTTTGATCCAACGACGGAAAAATGGTCCCATTTCCAAGACCTGGGGCGGGATATCCGGGGAAATCCGATTGTCCGCGTCTGGGATCTCCTCGAGGACGACCTGGGCAGAATATGGATCGGTACCTGGGGCGGCGGTGTGTTGATCCTGGATCCCCGAAATGGCGCTATCCGGCCCCTGACGGCTGCCAACGACGCGCAGCATCCCCTGGTCAACCCGGTAATCATCGATCTGGACCGGGACGGGGCGGGACGGATCTGGATCGGCACCGACGGCGGCGGTATGGGCTGTTGGGACCCACGCGACAGCCGCCTTACCCGCTACCGCCACGATCCCGGCAACCCCTTTTCGCTGGCTTCCGATATCGTTATGGCCATCACCGATGACGGCGACGCGGGTCTGTGGATCGGCACCTGGGGCGGAGGCTTGAACCACCTGTCTGTTCGGGACGGCGAGATCCTGCGGTACCGGTACGATCCGGAAAACCCGGGGAGTCTCAGCAATGACACCGTATTGTGCCTGGCCCGGGGACGGGATGGAACCCTGTGGGCCGGAACCCACGCCGGGGGGCTGAACCGCCTGGACCCGGATAAGAGAACCTTTCGCCGCTATACGCGCGCCCTGGGCCTGCCGGACAACATGGTTATGGCCATCCAGGAGGACGGAGAGGGAAACCTGTGGATCGCCACCGCTGCCGGACTGGCGCGGTTGAATCCCCGAAGCGGTGAGATCCGGGCCTTTGATCGGAAAGACGGCCTGTTGACCCGCGGGTTCTCCATGAGGGCCGCCTATCGGGATGAAGCGGGAAGACTGTACTTCGGCGGAATCGGCGGCGTGTCGGCTTTTTTACCCAGTGGTTTCGCCCCCAATCCCGCCATCCCTCCCCTGCATTTTACATCCCTGGAGATTTTCGCGCGCCAGCGGGTGACCGTGTGCCTGCCGGATACCCCTTCCATTCGCATCGGTTACCGTGAATCTTTCCGTATCGGTTTCGCCGCTCTGGATTACACAAATCCCGGCAGCAACCGTTATGCCTATCGCCTGCAGGAAAACGGGGGGGAGTGGATCGATCTGGGACGCCGCAACGCCATTACATTTGCCGGCATGCAGCCGGGGCGCTACCGCCTGCACGTCCGAGGCGCCGGCAGTGACGGTGTCTGGAATCACGCGGGAGCCGTGATGCGCATCCATGTTGTGCCGCCCTTCTGGATGCGTTGGTGGTTCCGGGGCCTGTTTCTGATCGCCTTGATCGCATTATTTCTCTATTGGCACCGCACACGCATGCGCCGCCAGGCGGGGCGTCTGCGCCAGGAAAATGAAATCGACGAATTCTGCCGGCGTTTCGGCATCAGCGACCGGGAACGGGAAGTGTTGATCCTGCTGCTTCAGGGTATGAACAGAACCCGGATCGCCGACAAGCTGATCATCTCCGACGCCACGGTCAAAAACCACACCTACTCCCTGTACCGCAAACTCAACATCCGCAGCCGCGCCCAGTTGTTCAGCCTTTTCGGCGCCTGGAAACACTGATTCCCCATCGGCTTGCTGAATTGTTGAAGACCCTTGTAATCATCACTGGTGACCGGTTCCTCACCATGGCAAGGCTGAAGTCAGATCCAGCATGATGAAATTTTATGCCAACCCGCATTCCTTTTAAAAACACCGCCTCTTAAAACCCGCCGTTTCTCAGTGAACCGGCAACCCGGCCCACACTCATGGTACTCTGGGCCCAATTGCAAAAAAGGGAGAAATTCCTCATGGAATAAAGAAAAAACGGCATATACAATTGGTACTGATGGATGATTTGTTTCTCAGCAAAAAGCATGAAGACAGTTAAATGGAGAAATCATGACAGGCAAAAAACAGAAACCATGGCTTATACTTATCTTTTTTTTCTGGTTCATATCCCTGGCTCAGGCTGGCCTTTCCCCGGTCAAGGAAAACGCGGATTTTCTAGCGGACCCGCCGGGGAAATATCCCCTTGTATTTGCAGAGGGATTGATTTCCGACTCCGGAAGGCGGATCCATGGATTTCCAGCCTTTTCCCCCGATTACTCCGAAGTGTACTGGCCCGTCATTCCGCCGCAGGTGCTGTACATGCAAAAAAAGACTGGGAGATGGAGCGAACCCGGGAAGGCGCCGTTTTCAGGCGGGACCGTTCAGGCACCGGTTTTTTCCCCCGACGGAAGGCGGATCTATTTTCAGTCTTCCCGGCCCGGCGGCAAGGGCAGCCTGGATATCTGGTACGTGGAAAGAGACGGTGGTTCCTGGTCCGATCCAAGGCTTCCGGAAGGTTTGTTGAATTCTCCCGGCCTGGAATCCCAGCCCTCCCTGACCCGAAACGGCACCATCTATTTTACCGGGTCTCTCCAGGGGTCGGGGTGGAACCGGGGAATCTACCGGGCTGAATTCAGCGCGGGAAAATACTTCAAGCCGGAACTGCTTCCCGAAACGGTGAATTCCAAGTCAATCGATATGTATCCCTTCATTGATCCCCTGGAGCGATTCCTGCTGTTTTCATCCAGCCGGCCGACATTGAATGAAAAGGATCTCAAACTTTTTGTCACTTATCGGACCGCTGAGGGCGGGTGGAACGATCCGGTCAATATCAGCGATAAACTGGGAATCTCCTCCCCGGTACGCTTCGGCTGCCTCTCTCCTTGCGGAAAATACCTGTTCTATATGACGGAGGGCCGAATTTACTGGGTGAGTTCCACCGTACTGATGGGGAAAGACAGTCATGAGATATCCGGCAATCCCCCTTTATTGACGAGACCCGATCAGCTGCCGTCTCATGATTCCCGTTACGACTTGAAAATTGCCAAATCCGTCAAACTGAATGAAAACACAGTGGTCTTGAGCGGCAATCCCTATGAAACCAACCAGGTGATTCTCTGTTCCGAACCGGGACTGATCCTGATTGACAGTGGTATTTCCCCGCAATACGGTGAACTGCTGAGAAAGAAAGCGGCCGAAATTTTTCCCGAAAAATCGATCGAGTACCTGATCAACACCCACCACCACTGGGATCACAGTCAAGGCAACCAGGTGTTTGCCGATGCGGTGATCATCGGGCACACCCGCACGGCGAAGAGGATGATGCAGCAGGCCCGGAAACGTGCGGCAGCTGCGGATACACCGCGAGCGGCTCGAAAGCCGGGTGTGCCGCCCCCTCCGCCCAGCCCCACGCTTACGCATGGACAGCGGGGATTCATTTGTACACCTCCGCGGCAGCATGTGGAAAAGCAGTCCAAAATTTCATTCGGCGACATTACACTTCATTTGATCGGCTGTTCCGGAGCCCATTCCGACAACGATTTGATCATCTGGATTCCGGAGCGGGGAGTGGCCATGACGGGCGACATTTTTTTTAAAAACAGCCTGCCGATTCTTTCGTCAAAAAAGAATTATCCGGTTGCCGATATCCTGCGCATACTGGACTTGCTGCTGGCGCCCGACGGGAATGTAACCACCGTTATCCCGGGTCACGGTGAATTGATGACACGACAGGATCTGCTTCTGTACCGGGATTATATCCGCGTGCTTTGGACCGGGATCACCAAAAAGGTTGAAAAAGGCGCGGGGGAAAATGAGATCCTGGCTGAATTTTCACTGAAAAGAAAGTTTCCGGATCTTTCCTCCAGGGATGTGCTCAGCCAATCCGGCAACAGCCTGCATGAAGGCAACCTTCGTGCCATCTATCGTTGGATCAAAGAAAGGCAGACCCAAAAAGAACGGTAAAGCCGCTCACCCCCCCCCTTCAACTTAGAAAAAAAACCCCGCCCCCCGGAAGGGGCGGGGTTGTTGAATTCATTACACGCCGGATGGATGGAATCAGAATAACAACTTCACACCGAATCGCACCGAAATGGGCGTGTGAAACCAGGTTTCCTTGCCGTAGCGTTTGTCCGTAGTGTACCCGGTGTTGCGGAAATCAAAATTCCCGCTCAACAGCTGGGCATCCGGAACGCTGACATCGTAGAGGTTGATGGTGGAAAAGATCCGTTCCGCCGTGGAGGTGTCGAAGAGGTTTTCAATGTTCATGCTGAGTTCCAGTCGGAGCTGGTCGCTGAGGCGCAACTGGTACTGGGCATATAGGTCCGCCAGGGCCATGAAGGGCGTCCGCCCCATATCCGCCCGGCCGAGGGGGTAGAATCCCTGGTAGTTGTTCATGGCGAATTCCGTGCTCGTGGGAACGCCGCTGTACAGGTTGATGACGGAGCCCACGGTCAGCCCGAAGTCGAAGGTGTAGGACCCGTAGGCCTTGAAGTAGTGGGTGCGGTCCGTGGGCAGCAGGCCCGTGGAGGGCTCCATGTTCTGATCGTAAGCCAGGAACCAGGTGTCGAAGTAACGGTTGGTGTTGGGTGAAACGCGGCCGAATTCATCCGCCGACGCCAGGCCGCTGTAGTTGCCCTCCAGGCGGCTCCAGGTGTAGGAGACGCCGCCCATCCATTTGTCGGAAAAGCGCTTGTCCAGGGCAACCGTAACGCCCCAGTAGTCCCGCTTCGCCTTGGGCGTGCGGGGATAGGCGTCCTCGAACTTGCCGCCTTCGCTGATCGGGAGGGTGTATCCGAAGCCGGGGTTGTCGTAGAAATACTGTTCTCCGTACCCGGGCACCAGGATGCCCACGTCTTCAATGGTGCGGATCAGGTGCTTGTTAACCACGCGCACGGACAGGGATACGTTTTCCCAGAGCTTCTTTTCCATACCGAAAGAGACCTCGCGCTGGGCCATGGGCTTGACATCGGGATTGACCTTGGAAAAGTCCACGGGGCGGTAGTTGAAACTGCCCAGATATTCGCCCGGGAAGTAGCCGTCCACGCCGATCTTGTCCCATTCATAGGTGTCCAGGGTGTAGTAGTCGGACACCCACTTGTCGCCGCCGAAGGCGCCCATGGCCAGGTTCAGCTTCATGACATCATAGAAGAGACCGAAGCTTCCGAAGACCTTAAAGGAAGAGTCGCCGTTGACGTCATACACAAATCCCAAGCGTGGCGCCACCTTGTCAAAGAAATCGAAATTGATGGGGGGATCCACGCCCTCGACATAGGAGGGGATGTCTTCGCTTTCCATGCGCACGCCCAGGTTCAACGTCAACTTCTGACCAATGGTCCAGCTGTCCTGGATGTAGAGGGCCATGGTGTTGGCCACCGGGTTTCCTACCGTTCCATGCATGCCGGATTCGCCGCTGCGCACGGCGTAGTGACCGTACTTGCCGCGACGATAATCTCCGGTATGGTAGACATCTGCCGCCAGATCCCACGCAAGCATCACGTAAGGGAACGTATAGCCCTCGGCGATATCATGCTCGCGGCGCACGAACTGGAATCCCAGTTTCCAGGAGTGTTCCCCCAGTAAATTGATGAAGTAGTTGAAATCGATGTTGAAGCTCAAGCGGTTTTCCTCGTCCTTGACCGTTTCCAACCCGTCGCTGTACCCGTAGGTGCTCCAGCCGGCGGGCCGCCAGTATGCCTCGGGAACGTCCAGCAGGCCGATGTTCGTGGTGGCGCTGTACTGGGCTTCCTCCCAGAAGGCATGCCGCGGACCGATGGGTTTCACCAGCTGATTGGTCTTGTTGGTGAAATAGTATCCGCCCCGGAGACTCAACATCAGGTTGTTGCCCACCGTGTAGTCCATGGAGGCGGCGATGTTGTAGCCGGGGTAATCGAAACCCGTTCCCGCCCAATCCTTGGCGGA
>JAFGNX010000200.1 GCA_016926835.1 Candidatus Aminicenantota bacterium
CGAATCCATTGGGGACTGACTTCGGGAAACACCAGCGATGCCGCCACCATCATACACATCACCAGCAGGACTTTCTTCATGTTTACCTCGCTGAGGGGAATGACTGACATTTTCTTTGTATCATAGCAAATCAGAGTTGAAAAGTTGAAGAGCTGCAAAGGTAAGAAAAATGCAAATCCGAATTCCCAAATCCGAAATCCGAAACAAATTCAAATGATCCAAATTCAAATGTTCGAAACAAATGCGTGCGGGTCATTGAGAAACCCTTGTCATTTACTCGCTGCGCTCGTGTCATTGAGAAAAAAGTTGGAAAGTTGGAGAGGGAAGAAGTTGGAAGAGTATTCAGAGTTTTTTCTTTCGACTTTGGACTTTCGACTTTCGACTGGCTTCCTCCCGCCTCTCGCCAAACTCCCATTATCCGTTTTTCCTCCTGTCACCTGTTGCCCGACGAAGCCCTGGCGAAGACGGGCTTCCTGTCACCTGATACCTTGTTTCCACTTTAGACTTTCAACTTTCGATCCCTTCCAACTTCCCCTATTGCCCCTAGCCAATAGCCTCTTGCCAGGGCGGTTCACGAACCGCCCTTTCCCCCTGCCTCTTCCATTTGCCAGGACGGGCCTGTTGACGTACAATCCAGGTTTCGAGCCCTGATTCAAAGGAACCGATTGGAGCACACGTGAAGCCGGAACCGCCAGCCCTTTCCCGCCAGAGATCGCCGTTGTTGCCGGTCATCCTGATCACGGCTTCCGGCACGTTGACCCTGGGCGGATACGAAATGGTCCGCTCCGCGGCGGCGTCGATTTTTCTGAACCACTACTCCGCGGACCGCCTGCCCGAAGTCCTGATGCTGGTACCGCCGACCATGTTCTTGTTGACCTGGATCTTTTCCGTGGTCTTGCGCCGCATCGGCCCGGGGGCGACCTACCTCTCCACCCTGGTGCTTTCCGGCCTCGTATTGATTGCGGCCACCGAGGCCGTTTACAACCGCGTCCCGGGCGCGCCTTACCTGTTGTACGTGTTCGCCCAGGCCTATATCGTGCTGATCGTGGAACAGGTATGGGCCTTTATCAACAGCCGTATCAGGCCTGGCGAGGGCAAACGCTGGAACGGGCCGATCATCGCCGCCAGCACACTGGGTTCGATATCCGGCGGCCTGGTGACCGGCCGATTATCGGTCGCTCTGGGTTCAGAACGGCTGGTGATCATCGCGGCCGTTCTTACGGCCGCGAGCGCCGTCCTGGGCTGGCTGGCTTTCCGCATTCCGGGTCCACGGCCACGTCCGCAAAAGACCGAACCGGGGCGTTTTTCCGACCACTTCGCCTGGGACCTGTTACGCCGTGATCCCACCATCCGCCGCCTGGCCTGGATGGTCATGGCTCAGCAGGCGGTGTCCGTACTGCTGGACATCGCGTTCCACCGTGCCCTGCAGCAGGCGATGCCCCTGCAGGATCCACGCACGGCTTTTCTGGGATACTTCTGGGCTGGGGTTAACCTGTTTTCCCTGGTGCTGCAACTCGGCGTGTGCCCCTGGCTCCTGTCCAGGACGGCGTTGCGAAAAGTCCACGCGTCCATTCCGCTGCTCTACGGCAGTGTCGCGCTGGCGGCGGTTTTTTTTCCGCTGCTTTCCATCCTCGGCGCGGCGTTTTTCCTTTCCAAAACCGTGGATTACTCGGTGTTCCGCGCCGCCAAGGAAGTGCTCTACATCCCCCTGTCTTTCCAGGCCCGCTACCGTGCCAAGATGACGGTCGACGCGCTGATCTACCGCTCCACCAAGGGAGTGGTCTCCGGAGCGCTTGCGATCGCCGGCCGCACCCTGGGATTTCTGCCCCTGCGCTTCTATCCCCTGCTGGCGGTGATGGTGTGCGCCGGCTGGAACCGCTCCACCCGCGGCCTGCCGGAACCGGCAGCAGGTTCTGATTCAGATTGAAAACACTCATGAAAGGAGTCCGTAAATCAAAATCGTGCGGCAGACCGAAGCGCCGGGAGTAACCCGATTGATCCAAAACCTTCTATATCCAAATTTGATGCTCCATTATTGACATATCCCCATGCGAAGGGTTACAGTCTTAGGCCCAATGCAACTTTCAAAACAGGCATACCCTTCTGCGGGAACAGGCGTGAGAAAAGACAGGCTCGAATCTGATCACCCTGCGTTGATTCCCATATCTCTGAACCGGCGGCGGGGGCAAAACCATCAATTGGAAGTGGTTGGATGAGTTCCACCTGCGAACTGGCGACGGGGATGGATCAAATCCAATTCTGGCGCGCGCTGCAAACCAGAATCAACCAGGACCGTATCCCCTTCTCGGGCAGCCTGGCCTTGACCCACCGCTGCAACCTCTACTGTGTTCATTGCTATGCGCGCGAAATGAACCCCTCCTCACCGGAGTTGAGCCGCGATCATTGGCTGCGAATCATCGACGATATTAAAGACGCGGGTTGCCTCCACCTGCTGCTGACCGGCGGTGAACCGCTGCTGCACAGAGATTTCAAGCGGATCTACACTTATGCCAAGCAAAACGGCTTCCTGGTCACGGTTTTTTCCAACGGCACGCGCGTGGACGCAGCAATCCTCGACCTGTTTTCAGAGCTGCCTCCCTACCAGGTTGAAATCAGTGTTTACGGCGCAAGCTCCGCGGTCCACGAGCGCGTGACCGGTGTGCCGGGTTCCTTTGAACAAACCCGCCGGGGCATTGAACAGTTGCTGGCAAAGGGAATCCGTCTCCGGCTGAAAAGCGTGCTGATGACCCTGAACCATGGCGAATTCCCGGCCATGGAAGAGTGGGCCGCAAGCCTGGGCGTGCGCTTCCGCTTCGATGCGGCGATATTTCCCGCCATATCGGGCGACAGGAGTCCGCTTGAGTTGCGGGTCGCGCCGGAACGAGCCGTGGAACTGGAGATGAGCAAAACGGAACGGATGCGTTCCTGGCACGAATTCCTGGATCAGTTCCGCGGTCACAAAACTTCTCAGAACCTTTATGATTGTGGTTCGGGAATCAACACCTTTCATGTCGACCCGCACGGCTGGCTCTATCCGTGCCTGATGGTGCGCCACACTCGCTATTCGCTGCTCTCGGGAAATTTCAGAGACGGGTGGGCGAACGCGTTCAACGCTTTCAGGCAAACCGTCGCCCCGGCCGGTATGCCCTGCAGCAATTGTGACCAAAAACTGCTGTGCGGCTATTGTCCGGGTTTCTTTCTTTTGGAGAACGGCTCGGAAACCATCCCTTCCCCATATATCTGCAAGATCGGTAAACTGCGAAGCGAAAAATTGTATCCCGACAAGCAAAAGGGGAACTCATGAGATACCGGCATTGGGAAAATGCGCCGAATAATCCATACAAAAAGCCGCTTGCACGCGTGGTCAACGTCGTTGCCGAAGCGCAGGCTCCGGGAAGCTGAACACCATGATTCCCTTCCCCACAGACGGCCGGCTCTGCATCGGCGGAGTGGAGATCGCGATTCACGCCCCGCCGCATATTCGGTTGCGCGTTGAGAATCCCTTCTATCAGCCGTTTTTTCATGGCTGCGCCGAAACCGGAGAAAAAAATCGCGTACCGATTCACCTGATATGCGAGGGATTGCCCGATATTACACACGCGACAAAGGTCTTTGACACCATCGATGCCTGGTCATTGTACCACGATGAATCCGGCTTCTGGCTGCAATCCGCCCTGGCCGCGGACCGGCAGCCCTACTGGATCGCCCGCTTCAAACGCGAGGCGACCCGGGCCGACCTTTACTGCCGCAGGATTGAAAGCGATCCAGGCCATGAAGACGCCATCCAACTGCCGTTCTCCTATCCCCTGGACCAGTTGCTGTTGATGTACCACCTGGCCGCCCGCGGCGGCGCCCTGGTGCACGCGGCGGGAATGATAGAAGCCGGCAAAGCCTACCTGTTTGCCGGGGTTTCGGGAGCCGGAAAAAGCACATTTTCTGAACTGCTGCAGGCCGCGGGAAGCGAGCGCCTGTTGAGCGATGAACGCGTGATCGTGCGCGAGATCAAAAATCAGGTCACCGCGTTCGGCACCCCGTGGCCGGGCACATCCGCCATCGCCGCCAACGACCAGGCGCCGCTGGCGGGCATTTTCCTACTCACCCAAGCCGTTTCGAACCACATCAAGAAGCTGGAGCCGGTCGCGGCTGCCGACCGCCTGCTGCCCATGCTCTCAATCCCCTGGTACGACCCGGAAACCGCGGCCGGCATCATCGCGTTCATGCGGCGCGTCACGCGGGCTGCGCCGGTGTATGAAATGTGTTTCAGGCCGGATGTTTCCGCGGTTGATTACCTGCTGGGATTTGTCAACACGCACCCATGAAGATTCCTCAACAGAACGATTGCCACCCACAATCGATAAAAAAATTTCGTTTTGCCGGAATTCCGTTGATTTTTTGTCTGCCTTTTAGCATAATCACACTGCCATGCGGGTCTGTGTCCGCCAATTAATAAGGAAAGAAACATGAACCAAACCAAAAAGGCCATCCTGTTCGCACTGGTTTTCATTATGACGGTTTCCATGGTGTTCGCCGTGGTGACAAAACGCCGCGTGCCCATCAAAGGGGCTGAACAGCCGGCGCCATACGCCGACAGCGAAGTGCTGGTCAAGTTCATCGAAGGCGTGGACCTTGAACAGATCAAGCGCTTTGCCCGCGCCCGCGGCCTGGCGGTCAAAAAACACTACGGTTTCCTTTCGCAGCGCATGGGGCAACAACTGGTGCTGCTGAAATCAGAAATGAAAACCGACGCCAAAACCCTGGGCACGAACCTGGCCGCGGACTTGCGCGTGGTCTACGCCCACCCCAACTACCGCCGCTACATGGCAAACACCTATCCCAATGACACCCGCTTTGCCGAACTCTGGGGCCTGCACAACACGGGCCAGACCCTGGGCACCGCGGACGCCGATATCGACGCCCCCGAGGCCTGGGACATCAGCACCGGTTCATCCAGCGTGATTGTGGCGGTAATCGACAGCGGCCTTGACTACAACCACGACGATTTAAAGCACAACGCCTGGAAGAACCCCGGAGAGATCGCGGGCAACGGCATCGACGACGACAACAACGGCTACATCGATGACATCTACGGCATCGACCCCGCCGGCGCGGACGGTTCAGGCAGCAACCCCGATGTCGATCCCATGGACGGCATCGGCCACGGCACGCATTGTTCCGGCACCATCAGCGGCCGCGGCAACAACGGCCTGGGCGTGGCCGGTGTCAACTGGAACGCCAGGATCATGGCGCTCAAGTTCTTCGGAGACGCCGATGGCGGCGGTTACGACGCCGACGCCATCGAGTGCATGCAGTACGCAATCTACCAGAAGGTCCATGGCCAGAACGTGACGGCCATCAACGCCTCCTGGGGCGGTACCGGCGGTACCGATTCCGGCGGGCTGCGCGACGCCATCGAAGTGGTCACCAACGTGGGCATCGTGTTCTGCGCCGCGGCCGGAAACGGCGGCAGTGACGGCATCGGCGACGACAATGACCGGAAACCCGGCCGACTCAATCACCATTACCCCTCGGATTACACCCTGCCCGGTATCATCTCCGTGGCCGCCACCGACCACGCCGACGCCCTAGCCGATTTTTCCAATTACGGCGCCACCTCGGTCGACCTCGGCGCCCCCGGGGTAGCCGTTCTCAGCACCGTTCCGGGTATGTACATCCCCCAGGACGGTGATATTTTCTTCGATGACATGGAGAGCGTCAACGGCAATTGGACACACGACGCTATATCAGGCACCGACTACTGGCAGATTACCACCGATCAGGAGAGCTTTGCCAACGCGAGTTTCCCGGTTCCCAGCCCGCCGAATTTCTGGAGTGACCGACCTGGTGCGGACTACGCAAATAATTCAAACACGTGGCTGGCCTACAACGCGGATATCGATCTTTCCGCCTATGTGGGCCAGGACCTTTATTTTGGTATCGGGTCAGCCCTGGCTTTCGAAGTTAATGATCACGGATATATTGAGTTCTCAAACAATAGCGGCTCTACATGGAGCGTGATTCATGATTTCACGAATGAAGGGTGGTACTGGAGCCGTTGGGTTTGGTTGATTCCGGATTCCTTTAAAACCAGCCAGTTCAGAATGAGATTCCGCTTGCAAAGCGACAACGATGGAACAACCTGGATCGGCTGGCTGATCGACAACATCGGCATCGGAAACAGCAAATCCTATTCCTACGAATCCTGGGGCGGCACTTCCATGGCCACGCCGCACGTGGCTGGGGCCGTAGCCTGGCTGGCCGCGGTGTTCCCCGATGAAACCGTGGCCCAGAGGAAGGAGCGCATCCTC
>JAFGNX010000201.1 GCA_016926835.1 Candidatus Aminicenantota bacterium
AACCCCATGGAAACCATCACGCTGACCATAAACGGACAGGAAGTCATATCCAAACCAGGAAAGACGATTCTTGATGTGGTAAACGAAAATAAACTCGATCGCATTCCCACCCTTTGCCACGACCCCCGCCTGGAGCCGTACGGATCCTGTTTCCTCTGTGTCGTCGAAGTCGCCGGACTGAAAAAACTGGTTCCCGCCTGTTCCACTCTGGCCACGGAGGGCATGATCATAGAGACAGACAATCCACGCATCCGCAGCTCGCGTAAAACCGCGCTGGAACTTTTGCTCTCCAACCATTATGCGGATTGCATCGGGCCCTGCATCGACAACTGCCCCGCCCATGTGGATGCCCAGGGTTATATCGCCCTGATCTCGATGGGACGGCACGAAGAGGCCCTGAAACTGGTCAAGGAAAACAATCCCTTGCCTTTGTCAATCGGCCGCGTGTGTGTGCGCGACTGCGAAGCCGCCTGCCGCCGACAGATCCTGGATGAATCGGTGGCCATCAACCACCTGAAACGGTTTATCGCCGACAAGGATGCCCCCCACAAGTGGACTCCCACGGTTCCGGAGCCCAACGGCAAAACCGTTGCCGTGGTAGGCGGCGGCCCAGCGGGATTGACGTGTGCGTACTATCTGACCCTGCGGGGATACAAGGTGACGTTGTATGAAAAACTGCCACACCTGGGCGGGATGATGCGTTATGGCATCCCGGAGTACCGTTTGCCCAAGGAGATCATGGACGAAGAGATCGCCTGGATCACAGGCCTGGGCGTTGAAGTGAAACTGGGAATGGAGCTGGGCCGCGACATCACCATCGTTGGCTTGAAAGGCAAATACGACGCGGTCTTCCTGGGCGTGGGCGCCCACCGCGCCTCGACCATGCGCCTGGAACACGAAGATGATACCGAAGGCGTATTGAAAGGGATCGAATTTTTGCGAAAGGTTCAGATTGAAGGGCCACCGGAGTTTAACGGTACCGTGGCCGTGGTGGGTGGCGGCAATACCGCCATAGACGCCGCACGCACGGCACTGCGTTGCGGCGCCGAAAAAGTGGCCATCATTTACCGCCGCAGCATTCGCGAAATGCCGGCTCACGAAGAGGAAGTCGAAGCCGCCCGTCGCGAAGGAGTGGAATTTCATTTTCTCACCAACCCCAAATCCATTGTTCGTGAAAACGGCCGACTCAAGGGCGTGGAATGCCTGAAGATGTCTCTCCAGGAAGTGGAGGACGGTGGCCGTCCCCGGCCCGTGCCCATTCCCGGTTCCGAGTTCGTGTTGGAATGCGGCACCCTGATCGGTGCGATAGGACAGCAGGTGGACACCGCCTTCAATCAGGGAGATAGCGGCTGTGAACTGGAAAAATGGGGCACCATCCGCGCGAATGAAAAAACCCTGGAGACATCAGTGCCGGGCGTGTTCGCCGGAGGCGACGTGGTAACCGGCCCCTGGACCGCCATCGGCGCCATTGCCCATGGCAAGCGTGCCGCTCTGGCCATAGATCGCAAATTGCAAACCGGCAGCGCGGAAGGAGCCGATTTCCGCTTTGCGAGTTTTAAGCACGTTTTTCACGATGTAGCGCGGGCGGAACTGGAGGACGTAGCCGTTGATCTTCCCAGGCAGCACCTGCCGGAACTGCCACCGGAGGAACGTATCCGTGATTTTCGCGAAGTGGAAGGCGGCTACAGCGGGGAAGAGGCGCAGACGGAAACGCGGCGTTGTCTGGAATGCGGCTGCGTGGAGTACTATGACTGCCAGTTGCGGCATTATGCGGATGAATTCGAAGTCGACATCCATCCGTTTCTGGGAGAAGCCCGGGAATACGGCGTGGACCGCAGCCACCCCCTGGTTGTCAACGATCCCAACAAGTGTATCAGTTGCGGGCGTTGCGTGCGCATGTGTACCGATGAACTCGGTGTGGCGGCCCTGGGTTTCGTCCACCGTGGTTTTCGTTCCGTGGTGCGGCCGGCGCTGGAAAAGCCGCTGTTGGAAACGCCCTGCGTGGCTTGTGGCAACTGCATAGATACCTGTCCCACCGGAGCTCTTTCGGAACAATTTCCCCACAAGATACTGGGCACCATGGCCAAGCAGGACAAGGCTTCGGTTTGCCAATTCTGTTCCCTGGGTTGCGCGGTGAACTTCAAAGTCCTGGCTTCAGACCACTTTCACGTGGCCAATACGACCGGGGAAGTGCAACAGGGTCCCAACCAGGGCATGCTCTGCGCCAAGGGCCGTTTCGGCCATCGCTACCTGGTGGACAACAAGCCCGTTACGCGGCCGCATCTGCGCGCTGCGGACCAGCATGAAGCGGTGGAGTGGGATACGGCCCTGGAAAAAATCCATGCCGGCCTATCCAAGGTAATTGATAAACACGGCCCGGAAGCCGTGGGCGTGTTCGTTTCGCCGCGATGGAGTAACGAGGCGCTGTACCTGGCCCAGAAACTGGCCCGCCAGGCGATCGGCACATCGCGTTTGGGCAGCTTTTCTTACCTGGATGCCGGCCGGGCTTTGTCCGGATTGAATTCGCAGTTGGGAGCCACTATTTCAACGGCCAACCTGAGCGATCTGGAAACGGCCGAAGTTATCGGCGTGCTACCCGGCGCCATGAAAGAAGAGAGCCTGGTGGTGGAATACCTGATCCGCCGTGCCCGCAAACGCGGCGCCCGGGTGGTGGTAGTGGGTGAAACCAATGAGCGCATGGCCGCCCTCGCGGACCTGTGGCTGACCCCCCGGCCGGGAACCGCTCATTCCCTGTTCTACGCACTGGTGCGCCAGTGGATTGATGCGGGCAAAATCGATCTGGATAAGACGGATGCCCAGGTGGAAAACAGGCAGGAATTGCGTGCCCATGTCGCTGGATTTTCGCGGGACAGGGTAATCAAAGAAACGGGAATCGCGGCCGAAACCCTGGAAAAATGGCAGGATATTTTCGCTGATCCCGATAGTGAAACCGTGTGGATCGTTCCCCAGCTGGCTGACGGCGGCCATGATTCCGCCTTGCCGGCCATGGTGGACGCTTTTCTTGCCGGGAGTAAACTCAACGGCGAGGGAAGTGGTTGGATCCTGCTGGATCGTCATGCCAACGCCGCCGGTGCCCGGGAACTGGGGATCACTCCGGATCAACTTCCCGGATTCCTGGAAACGGAACATGTTGTCGATCTTAAAACCGAATTGGGGAAGGGCTTGATCAAGGCCGCGATCATTCTGGGAGAAGATCCGGTGGGAGCCGGGATTCTCGATGCGGGCAACGACCAATTGGAATTTGTTGTGGCCATGGATCGAAGCTGGACCAGCACCCTTGAACGTGCCGATGTGGCGTTGCCCGCCGTCTCTTTCGCGGAAACGGAGGGCTCCATGACCCGTTGTGACGGGGTGAGCCGGGAACTCATGCCCATTGTTCCCGTTGACGCGAAGCAGCAGAACTGGCATATCATCGCCCGTCTGGGAGCGCTTCTGGGCCAAGGTTTTGACTTTGCGGGTTCGCAGGATGTGGCTGCGGCAATCCGAGGCGAACATCCCATGCTGGCTGCTGAACGGGCCGGGGATTTTCGCGGCGCCGTATTGTTGGAACGGGGTCCCCTGAACGGTAAAACGTTCCGTTATGCCTGCGTGGAGCCGGTGCCTGCTGAAACCGCGAAAGCACCGGACGTCATCGCCGCGGAACGGTATTTCAAGGAGAAGATCCGGACGAAATAGA
>JAFGNX010000202.1 GCA_016926835.1 Candidatus Aminicenantota bacterium
CGATAATCAATGCTCACCGGGTTCTCCCATGGGGATGCGGACGCGGAATCGGGTGGTTCCCGGAGGTGATTCGTCCAGGCGGATTTCTCCCGCCATGGCGGTAATCAGCCTCCGGGCCACGAAAAGTCCCAGGCCCGTACCCTTGGTTTTTGCTGAAATATAGGGCTGAAAAACTTTTTCTCTAAGCCCGGGGTCGATGCCTTCCCCATTGTCCTCCAATGTGATTTGCAACCAATCTCTTTTGACGGTTGCGGACAAGGTGACTTTCGAGGCGTGCGCTTCAAGGCTGTTCTGGATGAGGTTTCGCAGCACCTGACGCAGTAATTCGGGATCGATTTCAGCCATTTGCCGGGGAAGTGCCGTGATTTCCAGGCCGGCTTTTCTTGCGGCGGCTTCGCCTTCCAGGGAGTTTAGAATATCCTTGAACAGCGCACCGATGTCCACCCTTTGCGGAACCGGTTTTACCGGTTTGGGCAGGCGGGAATAGGATTCCAGGATGCCGGTGATGCGCCGCACTTCGTCCCGGCTGGCGGCGATGTATTTGCCGCTGCGATCATCGTTGCTTTCTTTCAGGCGGCCGTGGACGACATCCAGCGTCAATGCCAGCGAGTTCAACGGATTCTTGATCTCGTGAGCGATTTCCGCGGAAAAAAGGGCCAACTCCTCCAGCCGTTCGCGCGATTCCCGTTCCCGCTCCAATTCCATCTGATGGCGGTAATGGCGGCGGTCAAATGAAGAGATCAGGGCCAGGATGGTGGTGATAAAGACCAACATAAAGAACGCCTGAACCAGAAGCCCTTTTCGAGCGTTGCGGTTCAGGGTATCCAGGTAATGCGAATGAAAGCCGAGGTGGATAATCCAGCCATTTCCGCTGGAGTCTGTGAATCGGCTCTGGATATTGAGGATCCGCCCCAAAGGTGATTCCAATATGGCCAGTTCCGGCAGATCCGCCGAGACGGGAAAGTAGCCTTCATAGCGTGTATACAGATGATGAAGTTCATCATTCCGGTACATGCCCGCGTATATGACCGCGGGGATGCGTGCCAGCCGCTCAAGAAAATTTTCCAACACTCCAAGTCCGGATTCCGCCAGCAATGCGCCGGCTTTCTGCATGAGCTCGTTGATGGCGGTTCCTTCGCCAAGGGTCATGGCTTCGATCTGATGCTCCAACTGAATGCGGTTGACGCGATTCATGTAAAATACCAGTGCTGATAAAACCAGAAAGGGAACCGTCAGAAACAACAGTCGCCTGCGTGTCGTTGCCGGCATCTACCCGCGCCCGCGCTGGTTCTGCCGTCGCCGTTGTTGTCGCCACAAGGGGAACCCGTTGGGATCACGCAACTCAACCTGGTTTTTGTTCCAGGAAAGTCGGCGGGCCATGATCAGGCAGGGAGGCTCCGGGGCCTGAATCCAGGCTCCCATAACTGTTACGGTGTCACCCGCGACGGGAGGGTTTTTAATGAAACCGGGCGGCGCGGTCTCAATCAGTACGACTTTGTTTTCAGCGGAGGTAATCTCCAGAACGATCATGGATTGGTGGGAGTAGCATTCCCGTTGGTATACCGCGTTGACAACGCCTGTGATGCGGGTAACAGTGTTGACGCGGTAATGCCGCCAGGGATTCTTGCTGCGGCGACAGGTGTGCTGGTTTTCCCGGGCCGCAACCGGTATCAGCAATACGGCGGTCAAGACAAAGACAACTATGGATTTCATGATCCCATAAATGAGCATACCCGGGTTCCGGTCCCATTGTCAATGAGACCGGAACCCGGAAGAAAAGGGGTCAGCGACGGGTTCCACAGCCGGAACAGCCACCGCAATCGGCGTTTACGCGCCTGTCCTTGCCTCTGATGCCTTTTCCTCGGCCGCCTTCACGGCTGAGGCTCCACATGGGCCGGCCATCATCACCGCGAAGGCGCAGAACCTGGTCATCCTTCTGAATTTCCCTGGCGAACAGGGTTTCCCCGTTCTTGCAGGTGCAGGTATAACCCTTCACGTTTACAACATCACCTTTGGCCGGTTTCCAATCCTGTTTGTCCAGCCATTCCCGCGGGCCGAGATGTACTTCGTGCTTTGTTTCGCCCTCGGCAATCACCAGGTGGATGCCGTCGGCATAACGGCCGCTGCCGTCGGTGGAATTGATCACGTCCTCAATCGTTCCAGACACGGTAACGGTTTTTGCGGCATCCGTTCCGCAAGCACATCCCTGCTTGCCGCCGTGCCAACGGGCCAACAGCGGTAAAACGCTTAATCCAACCACGATCATGCTGATCAAAATCATCTTCTTGGTCATGATAACCTCCTTAAATTTGGTATTCGCAATACTGAAGCAATACCTGTGCCAATTGAATTAACTGCCGGTTGAATTATCGTATACCCTCGATATATCATCCATCTTTACTGAAAAGAGCCTGCCGGTTACGGCCCTGTTTGCGCGGATTCCTGCGATACCGTTCAGCTGATGCCTGTAAGCGTGCACTTGAGGTATAATGGCTGTATGGGGAATACCCAAGCGCGCGTTGATGACAATCGGAAGGATGGAATCCGGGTTACTCTGTGGGGGGCACTGGCCAACATTCTGCTTTCGCTTGCGAAGTTTGCAGCGGGAATCGTCGGTCACAGCCAGGCGCTGGTGGCGGACGGGGTGCATTCACTTTCGGACCTTGGGTCCGACCTGGTGGTGGTCGGCGGATTGCGCCTCGCGGCCCGCCCGGAAGATCACAATCACCGTTATGGACACGGCAAATACGAAGCCCTGGCCACTTTGATTCTGGGAAGCCTGTTGGGGTTGGCCGGCCTGGGTATCGCGGTTTCCGCCTTGTTGTCGTCCCTGGATATTCTGAAAGGAAATGTTTCTTCTGCCCCGGGATTGGTGGCCGTAATCGCGGCCGCGTTGTCGATCCTGGTGAAAGAATGGTTGTTTCGCTGGACCCGCGGCGTTGCCCGCCGCATCAACAGCCCCGCACTGATGGCCAACGCCTTTCATCATCGCTCCGATGCCCTGTCTTCGGTGGCCACCCTGATCGGCGTGCTGGGGGCCATGCTGCTCGGAGAGCGGGGGCGTATTCTCGATCCCCTGGCCGCATTGGTGGTGGCAGGCATGATCCTGTTTGCCGCGTGGGAAATCCTGAAAGAGTCGGGAAATGAGCTGTTGGAGACGGCAGTGGAACCCGATGTGGAAAAAGAGATTCTGAAAATCATTCGCAGCGTTCCCGGGGCCAGGAATCCCCACCAATTGCGCACTCGCAGGGTGGGCCCGCGCATGGTGATCGATTTGCACCTGGACGTGGACGCGCGGCTTTCACTGTCCGCCGCCCATGAGATATCGCAAACTGCTGAAGATCGTTTGCGAAACGCGTTCGGCCGGGAAACCATCATCTATATCCATATCGAGCCCGGAGATATTGTATCGGGACCCCACAGTTGAATCCCGACTTCCGCAGCTTACTGCGATTCAAACCTGGAAATCGCAGAAATTTGCGAACCCGAGCCCGATTATTTTTCGCAGTCCGGTTTTGTGAAGAACAAAATTTGCATAGAACCAGCTTGTATCTCTGGAGAGGCTGTTCGTTACCGTGTTGACCCCGTTTTCCCGATCCGGCGACGAGCTGATCCATATGTTGGCATGGAATTTGCTTGGATATTCCTCCCAATTGAGGTGAGTGGTGAAACGAAGAGATTTTATCCGCTGGATACCGGCGGGAGGATTGGCGATCAGCGGGTGCGTGAAACCCGGCAGTATAACACGTTTCCACATTGACCCCCGCGTTTGCACCGGCTGCGGGGATTGCGTTTCGGCCTGCACTTTTGATGCCGTGTACCTGGCTCGTCCCCCGCGTTTCGAGGTGATTGCAGAACGCTGCACCGGCTGCGGCA
>JAFGNX010000031.1 GCA_016926835.1 Candidatus Aminicenantota bacterium
AGATTTCAAATAATGAAATTAGACCGCAAAAGTCCGGGACCCCAGGGCGCCCGGAAGGAGGAACGCATGTTGGATCTGGAGAAATTGTATTCTACTACAGCACGCGAGACACGCAAGTCGGCCATTCGTGAACTGCTGAAACTGGCCGACAAACCGGAGGTCATCTCTTTTGCCGGCGGCTGGCCTTCTCCCGACCTTTTCCCAGTGGATACCATCAGTGATCTGATGGTAAAGGTGTTGAAAGAGCGGGGACGCAAGGTGCTGCACTACTCCAAGGCCGAAGGGGAAGCCCGGCTGAAAGAGGAACTGATCCACCTGATGGCCAAAGACGGTGTGAGCGCTGAAGCGGAAAACATCCTGGTACTGACCGGTTCCCAGCAGGGACTGGATATGCTGCCAAAGGCTTTTGTGAATCGCGGCGATGTGGTATTTGTGGAAACCCCCACTTACGTGGGCGCCATCCAGGCGTTCGACAACTACGGCACGCACATGGTCCCGATTGAAACGGACGGCAGTGGGATGAATCCCGTGGCCCTGGAAAAGGCGATTGGTGAATGGAAGCAACGCGGCCAGGGAGATCGGCTGAAAATAGTTTACCTGATTCCGGATTTTCAGAACCCGTCCGGAATTACCATGACCGAAAAACGTCGCCGTGGAGTACTCGACGTGGCGGCTCGTCATGATCTGCTGGTAGTGGATGACGCCCCTTACCGCGACTTGCGGTTTGAGGGTAAGCCGGTGCCTTCCCTGTACGCTCTGGATCAGAATCAGTCCGTCATATCTTTATACACCTTCTCCAAGACCCTGGTTCCGGGGTTGCGCGTGGCCTGGGCGGTGGGAACCCGGCAACTCATCGACAAACTGACCACCCTGAAGCAAAGTGTGGACCTGTGTTCATCCGCTCTGTCGCAACACGTGGTGGCTGAATACCTGGCGACCGGGTGCATGGAACGATACCTGCCGATGTTTAACGCGGACTATCGCCACAAGCGTGACATCATGCTGGAGGCCATGGACGAGTTCATGCCCGGGCTGCAGGGTCTGGAGTGGACCCGGCCGGAAGGGGGATTGTTTATCTGGGTCACCCTGCCGGAAAACATGGATGCCGAAAAACTCTTTCACGCCGCGGTGCGCGAAAACGTGGCCTTTGTGCTCGGATCGGCCTTCCATCCCACCGGAGGCCTGAAAAACTGTTTCCGCCTGAACTTCTCGTTCGCCGCACCCGAACGCATCCGTGAAGGGATTTCGCGGCTCGGACGCGCTTTGACGAAATTCGCGCAGGAATCCGCATAACCCGGATAACGCGTCGCCGTGCCGGAGACGGGCGGCAACGCCAAGGATCCGCGTTTTGTCGGGATTGAATCCCCTTCACGTCCCGGGTACAATTGAGCGAAGCGCCGATGGGTCCGCGCGGTTTGCGCGGACGGTGCAACCGCGTGTGAATACCTGACTACGACCGGTGCCGCCGTGGCGGCAAAGGAGGAGAATGATGAACATCTTTGTGTGTATCAAGCAGGTTCCCGACACGGAAGCCAGCCTGAGTGTGGAGGGCGGCCGTAAAGTGAGGGAGTCAGGGCTCAAGTGGGTGATCAGTCCCTACGATGAATACGCTCTGGAAGCGGCAATTCAATTAAAAGAGAAAACAGCCGGCTCAACCGTCACCGCCATTACGGTGGGTCCCGCCCGCGCGGACGGGGTGCTGCGTACAGCGCTAGCCATGGGCGCCACGGCGGCGGTCCATGTAGAAACCGACAGCGAGCTGGATCACCATGCAATCGCTGCTTGCCTGGCCGCCGCGGTCAGGAGTTGCGGCGAGCCCGATATCATCCTGGCCGGCAAACAGGCCATTGATGTGGATGCCGGCGTCTTGCCCCTGTTCCTGGCACAAGTCATGGATCTGCCGGCTGCCAGCGGAGTAATCGCCATGGAAGTAACGGATGGTCTGGCAAAGGTCGAGCGGGAGATCGAGGGCGGCGCCCGGGAACGGATCGAGATGGCGCTGCCGTGTGTCATCGGTGCGACCAAGGGGCTCAATACGCCCCGTTATCCCTCTTTGATGGGGATCATGAAAGCCAAGAAAGTGGAAGTAAAGAAATTCACTCCGGCTGAATTGAACGTGGAATCCCTGGAACCGGCACTGTTGTTGGAATCATTGTCGGTGCCCGAAGAAAAGGCCCCCGGCCGGGTGATCGAAGGTGAACCCGCGGACGCCGTGCGCGAACTGGTCCGCCTGTTGCGTGACGAAGCCAAGGTTTTGTAGGAGGCTACCATGTCCAGAACACTCGTATTTGTTGAAACCCAGGATGGAAAAATCAAGAAAGCCAGCCGCGAAGCCCTGGCCCTGGCACTGTCCGGACCCGTTCCGGTGGCCGTGGTAACCTTTGCCGAGGACGGGGCCGACCTGGCCGCGGGCCTTTCCGGAGTGCCAACGCTTTTTCATGTAACCGGTGCGGGTGATATCTACCAGCCCGATATCCACGCGGCGACCCTGGAGAATTTGATCCGGGAAAACGGGATTAAAACCGTTGTTGCGGCTCATTCCGCGCGCAGCCGCGATCTTTTCCCCCGGGTGGCGGCACGCGTCAAGGCCGGTCTGGTGACGGATTGTGTGGCCGTCAATCTGGAAGAGATGTGCGCGGTCAAGCCCGTATACTCCGGCAAATTGCTGGCACGCATCAAGGTGAATGCCGGAGTCAACCTGTTTACTTTGCGCCCCAACGTGTTTCCCGCTGAAATTCCCGAAGGCAAAGGCATACCGGAAGTGGTTGCCGTTTCCGCGGCGGATGTGCCTGCGCGTTGCCGGGTGGTTGAGGTGGCGGCCGGCGCAGCCGGCAGGGTCGACCTTACCGAGGCGGCGGTGATTGTATCCGGCGGGCGCGGCATAAAAAACAAAGAGAATTTCGCCCTGTTGCAGGAACTCGCCGATGTGCTGAACGCCGGAGTGGGTGCTTCCCGCGCAGCTGTGGATGCGGAATTTGCCGAGTACAACATGCAGGTCGGCCAGACCGGCAAGGTTGTCAACCCCAAGCTGTATGTCGCATGCGGCATCTCCGGCGCCATTCAACACTTTGTGGGCATGAAGACATCAAAAGTGATTGTGGCCATCAACAAGGATCCCGAAGCCCCGATCTTCAAGAAAGCCGATTACGGCATTGTGGGGGACCTGTTTGAGATTGTCCCCCTGCTGAAGGCTGAGTTGGAAAAAGCCCTGAACTAGCCGATGGATCTGAGGCAGGCGATCCAACTACGTCGCAGCGTGCGCTGCTTCCAGGACCGCCCGGTGGACCGGGCGGTCCTGGAGGACCTGATCCGCGGTGCCGTGTGGGCGCCGTCGGCCATGAATACCCAGCCGTGGATGTTTCATGTGGTCTCCGGGAACAGCCGGGATCGTCTCTGCGGGATCATGTCGCAGGCGTTCGACCGTCTGCGGCCGCGACTGGAGGCGTTGTTTAAAAAAAGCATGGTGGGCATGATCCGCGGATACTTCACCCATTTCGGCAATGCGCCGCACCTGGTGGCGGTAACCGCTGAACGCCTGGAAATTCCGGAATACCAGGAAGGGGCCATCCAGAGCGTGGCCGCGGCCATTCAGAATTTTTCGCTGCTGGCTCACGAGGCGGGTTTGGGTACCTGCTGGATGACCGGTCCCCTATGGGTAGCCAGTGAGGTTGAGGCGTTCCTGGGAGTGCCGCAGCGTCGCCTGGTGGCAGTGCTCACCGTGGGTTGGCCCGACCAGGAGCCCCCCGTACCTCCGCGCAGGGAAGGGGTCGTGGCGTGGCTCGAATAAACCGTTTTTAACTTTATTTTTTTCTTGACAATCCCGAAAAGGCACCCTAACATTGAAGTATTGATTTTGAATAATGAAATTGAATTTTGATAAATGAAAAAACTCCGATGTACTTCGGAGATAGGAGTTGGTAAATGGATTACCTCTTGACGGATGAGCAGAAGATGCTGCGCGACATGGCCGCCAAGTTCACGGCCAATGAAATTACGCCCGTAGCGGCGGAAATGGAAAAGGCGGGCCGGTTCCCCCACGATATCCTCAAGAAGGCCGGCGAACTCGGTTTGATGGGAATCACCCTGCCGGAGGAATACGGTGGCGGCGGCATGGACTCGGTGGGGTACATGCTGGCAATGGAAGAGATCGGCAAGGGACTGGCGTCCCTGGTGCTGATCATGTCCACCCACATTTCACTGGCCGCCGGTTCGATTCATAAATTCGGTACCGACGAGCAGAAGCAGAAATACCTTCCCGATCTGTGCAGCGGCAAAAAAGTGGGCAGTTTTTCCTTAACCGAAGCGGGCGCGGGCTCCGATGCCGCCGGCCTGAAAACCCGGGCTGAACGACGCGGCGACACGTATCTGATCAACGGCACCAAGCAGTTCTGTACCCTGGATCCGGATTGTGACAATGTTATCATCCTTTTCGCCCTGACGGAACCGGAACTCAAGACCAAAGGCATCAGCGCGTTTATCATCGATAAGAGCATGCCCGGCTGGCGGGTCGGTAAAAAGGAACACAAGCTGGGCATTCGCACGGCCACGACTTCGGAGCTGATTTTCGAAGACTGCGAAGTTCCGGCCGCCAACCTGCTCGGAGAAGAAAACCAGGGTTTCAAGTACGCCATGATCGCCTTGGACAGCGGGCGTATCGGCATCGCCACTCAAGCCCTGGCCGTGGCCAAAGCCTCCATCGAGGCGGCTACGGAGTATGCCAAGAACCGCGAGCAATTCGGCAAACCCATCGCCGCGCTTCAGGCCATCCAATGGATGATCGCGGACATGAACACCGAGTATGACGCTTCCTGGTTGCTGACTTACCGGGCCGCGTTGATGAAGGATCAGGGGTTGCGTTTTTCCCGCGAAGCCGCCATGGCCAAGCTGAAAGCTTCAGAGACGGCGTCTTTCTGCGCTGACGCGGCCATACAGATTCACGGAGGTTACGGCTATACCGAGGATTTCCCGGTGGAACGCTATTACCGTGACGCACGCATCACCCGCATTTACGAAGGCACCAGCGAGATTCAGCGCCTGGTCATCGCCTTGAACAGTATGAAATAACAGGATAACCGGAGGAAGAAATGTCGGATCTGCCAGCCTTGGAAAGAGAGTTTGAAAAATATCTGCGCCTGCAGTCACCACCCCTGGCTTTGCGCATGCTGCGCGCGGGAGATGAGGCTCCGGATAAATGCCGGCGCCCGTATCAGCACCTGAAGACCCGGGTAACCATCTGCCAGGGATTCAGCATGGCAAGAAAGTACGGCTGGACCGTGTGCATGCAGGCCGAAGACATGGCCTGCCCTCCCGGCGCCGCCCTGTTCGGCTTTTTTGAAAACACCGAATATTTTGACGCCGGTAATATGGCGGTCCCGGCCTATGCGCCTGATCTGGAAGCCGGGAAGGCGCTGGAAAAGGAATTCCCCCGCTTCAACTACAAAGAATATGAAGCCATATTGGTCGCGCCCATGGGCCGGGCCGAATTCGAGCCGCACATGCTGGTGTTTTACGCTCAGCCCGCCCAGGTGATGCGCCTGATTCACGGCGCGGTTTACGAGAGCGGCGGCGGCCTCAACAGCTGGACTCAGTGCCGTTTCGGCTGTTCCAGTGTGATATCCGTGCTGCAGACCGGAAAGTGCACCTTTAACGTTCCCGGCAACGGTGACCGGGTGTTTGCCGGTGTTCAGGACAGTGAGATGAGTTTTTATCTGCCCATGACAAGGGCGGAGGGCGTGGCGGCCGGCTTGGCTGCCAACCACAAGGGCGGCACCCGCTATCCCGTGCCCGCCTATCTGATGTACCAACCCAATTTTCCCAAAAACTACGCGCAGCAGATGGAAATCTGGCGCGAATCAAAAGCAATAGAGGATTAGACGTGTTCCCCAAGGTACCCATAAGGAATGGGCCCGGAGCGGTCGCCCTCCCCGCCGGAATCGGTTTGCGCCGTTTGCGGCCGACGGATTTGGTCGACGCCTCTGTTCCCTCGGGTTTTCGCTCCCGGATGGCTGTGGCCGGCCGGGTCCATTCCCCTTTTCATGGAGGGTCGGGGCAACCATGATACCGTGCACACGGGGAGTCGTCAACCACTCTTTCCGACGGCAATCAAGCGGTTGGAGAATTCTCCCCGGCAGCAGGTTCCAGTATCAGGTATGTACCGAGCGCCCGGGCCGCCGCCAGGCCGCAATCATCCGTTACCCGGGCCTCAAGCACGGCCGTACGACGGCCGCGATGCAACACCTCCGCTTCCACGATAACGGTTTTCTCTGTTATGGGACGGATGTAATTGATCTTGGCTTCCACCGTGGTCATGCCTTCGCCGGCATCCAGAAGCCCGGCAAGCGCCGCTCCCATGGCCGTATCCACCAGGGAAAAAATGGCTCCGCCGTGAACCTGGCCGAAGACGTTGATCAACTCCGGTTTGACCGCCATCTCCATTCGCGACCAGCCCTTGCGGGCATCCACGAGCGTCATGCCCAGGTGGTTGTGAAAATGTCCGGGGTGGGCGAGGCGTTGTTCAAGTGCCTGCATCACTGCGGGCGGCAGGGGCGGCAATTCTGTTTTTTTCATCATGGCGCTATTATACGGTACGGGCGGGGCGGGGCCAACCCCACGCCGCCGCTGAGAAAATCTGGAGAATCATGAGAACCAGGCGCCTGACCGATTTCTGTGTTTGCTGTCTGATCATTACGGGTATGGCTTTGCCGTACCCATCCCTTCATGCGGAAGAGACGGTTGAGCTGAAAAACCGCAAACCCCTGGCGAGCTGGGATTCGGTGCAGATGCGGATACGCGAGGATGATAAGTGGCGCGATCGCCGTTTCGGAACATTGGAAGTGTACCCGGCCGGCCTGTTGCACCGCGGCAGGGAAACCACCCTGATTGCCTGGGAGCGTGTGGAAAGTATCCGGCTTCACCCGCTGGCCCATCGCGTGATGATGGCATTGAAAAACCCCGGACAAAGATTGGAGTTGGAGACCATGCTCTCCTGGTCGCGCTACGATTTCGAGATGATGTTCCGGGACCTGGTGCGGTTCCGGGACGAACTGGGCTTTAAAAAAAAGATAGATACAGCAAATTCATCGGCGGCGGGAAATGATGCTTTGCCGCCGGAAAACCGAGACAGAAACGGAGGTTGATCATGGAAACCAATCGAGGTTCATGGGGTTCCAAAACGGCATTCATCCTGGTTGCAGCGGGATCCGCCGTGGGTTTGGGAAACATCTGGCGTTTTCCTTATCAGGCGGGAATCAACGGCGGCGCCGCTTTTGTGTTGATCTACATTGTGGCCGCTTTTGTACTGGGATTGACTGTTTTCCTGGCCGAGGCGGCGATCGGTCGCGCCACGGGCAAAAATCCGGTCTGCGCCCTGCGGGCTTTGAAACCGAACACGCGCTGGCATTGGTTCGGCGCCATGGGAGTGGTGATCTGTACCATGGTGCTTTCATATTACGGCGTAATCGCCGGTTGGACATTGGGCTACGCGGCCAAGGCCGTGGGAGGCGAATTCTCGCGTCCGATGGATCAGCAACTGGTGGCGAAGATGTTTACCGACTTTGCCTCCAACCCCGGTTTGATGCTCCTGCTGTTTTTCGCCTTTATCCTGATCACCGTGCTGGTGGTTTCCCGCGGGGTTCAGGGCGGAATCGAAAAACTGGCCAAAATGCTCATGCCGCTGCTGTTCTTGCTGCTGGTGTTGATGGTGCTGCGCGCGGTAACCCTGGAAGGCTCTTCAAAAGGCCTGGCGTTTTACCTCAACCCCGATTTTTCCAAGCTCAACGCCGCCGCGGTCATGAGCGCCATCAGCCAGGCGTTCTTTTCGACTTCCGTGGGTGTGGGCATCATGTTGACCTATGGCAGTTATCTGCGCCGATCCAACCGCCTGGTCAGTTGCGGCATGTGGATCATCGGGCTGGATACCCTGGTGGCGGTGATCGCCGGCCTGATTATTTTTCCCACCCTGTTTACCGTTCCAGGCATGACCCCGGCCCAGGGGCCGGAGCTGGTGTTCGTGGTCCTGCCCGTGGTTTTTTCCAAGATTCCCCTGGGGGCCCTGTTCGGCGCCATGTTCTTTTTGCTGGTGGTGATCGCCGCCCTGACCTCGACCATTTCGTTGCTTGAGGTGGGGGTCAGTTACCTGGTGGATTATCGCCAGTGGACCCGGCGCAAGGCCACCTGGCTGCTGGGCGGACTCGTGGCCCTGTTGGGAATCCCTTCGGTGTTGTCGCAGGGGGGCAGCAAATTCTTTTCCCGCCTCCCGGTGATCGGCATGTCGTTTCTGGACACCATGGATAAAATCTTCGGTGCGTACGGCTACACATTTGGAGCGCTGTTTATCGCGGTGTTCGTGGGTTTTGTATGGAAACCGAAAGCGGCGATCGCGGAGATCGAACAGGAAGGCTACCGCTTTCGCCTGAAAAAAGTGTGGGCGTTCACGTTGCGTTGGATCGCAACGCCGCTGATCCTGGTGATGCTGGTTTCCAGTTTCTTTTGAGGTTCGGATTGAGCAGACCGCCCGGAATGAGATGATGGCGGTTTCCGGCAAATACGGAGGGTATCATGTCAAGTCGCAACAACTCAATTGACAACGCCTGCCGCGTATTGATCCTGTTGTCCGAGCAGGACGCGGGGATCAATTTGACGGATTTGAGTGAGCGGATGGGAATCAATAAGAGCACGGCCTACCGGTACCTGTCTACCTTGGAACAATATCGCATGGTCAAAAAGAAAGACAACCGCTATACCCTGGGTCTGCGGGTGTTTGAAATGGGCAACCGTGTGCCGGTGATCCGCCTGATTCTGGAGCGCATCTACCCCCGCCTGCTGGAGTTGGGTTTCCTGTTTAATGAAACCATCAGTGTGGGGATATTGTCGGATTCCGAGGTGATGATCCTGGAACGAATCGAAAAGGGGCGCAGTCTGGTCAACCAGGTGTTTACCGGGACCAAGGTCCCCCTGTACTGTACGAGCCTGGGCAAAGCCATTCTGTCCGTAATGCCCGAGGAACATCGCGACGCGCTGCTGGCTGAGATTCATTTTGAAAAATTGACTCCGCGAACCATTCTGACGCGGGAAAAATTGATGCGGGATCTGGAAGAAACCCGCAAGCGGGGTTTCAGCATCGATGATTCCGAGTACGAGGAGGATTTGAAGTGCGTGGGCGTGCCCCTCTTTTTTGACAGCCTGGGTGTCTTGAGCGCAGTGAGTGTTACGGGTCCGAGATCGCGCATGACATGTGAGCGCGCCCGCCACATCGGTGATCACCTGCGGCAGTCCGTGGATTCTTTTATCAGGGAAATGAACGAATGACGGCCCTACATTGGCATGGAAAAGCGGATCCGTCAAAAAAAAGGGTCTGTGGCGGAATCTTCTTGACATTTCTTTCCGGCAACAATACCATGTGAGTGAATTTTGATTAATAAAATTACGTTTTACTTAATGAAACACGGCGAAAAGCAAAAATTGTTTTCGCGGATGTGCGGTCAAGGCCGCGTGCGAATCCGTTGCCGCAGCGGCCGGCTGCCATGAAATACCAAAAGGAGGTTTTCAATGAAACACAGAAGTCAGCTTCTGATGACGCTCCTGGTGTCCGTGCTGCTGCTGGCGGGCACCCAGGGCATGGCCAAGAAAGAGATGTCCCTCATGGACATGTACAAGAGCATGCAGGGCATGAAGTGGGTGGATCTGACTCACGCTTTTGACAAGAACATCCCTCACTGGAAAGGCTTTACTGGAACGTATAACACCAGGCTCCTGTACCATTATGACCCGGGTGTGGGTTCCGACGGCTACGGCTTCCTGGTGCATCAGTACACCCATGTGGGTCAGTGGGGCACCCATGTCGATCCGCCCTCCCATTTCATCAAGGGAAAACGTTCTTTGAGCGATATCCCCGTAACTGAAATGCTTCTGCCGCTGGTGGTGTTCGACGTGCATGAGAAAGTCGCGAATAACCCCGACTACGTCCTTTCCATGGACGATGTCAAGGCCTGGGAAAAGAAGTACGGCCCAGTGCCGGAAGGCTCTTTCTGCGCCATGCGCACGGATTGGTCCAAACGTTGGCCCTCCAATGAAAAGATGGCCAACAAGGACGAGAACGGTGTCAACCACTATCCCGGATGGAGCATGGAAGTCTTGAAATACCTGTACGAGACCCGCAAGATCATGGCCAACGGTCACGAACCCACGGACACGGATCCTGGTCTGTCCACCACCAAAGACAACTACGAATGCGAATACTATGTGCTGAATCAGGACAAGTACCAGATCGAGCTCTTGACGAACCTGGACCATGTTCCGGAATACGGCGCTC
Source organism: Candidatus Aminicenantota bacterium (assembly GCA_016926835.1). Taxonomy (GTDB): domain Bacteria; phylum Acidobacteriota; class Aminicenantia; order UBA2199; family UBA2199; genus UBA876. Next base: position 10,310 of record JAFGNX010000031.1, read on the forward strand.
TCGTGGTGGCAAGCTGGCCCAAGGCCCTGCATGGGTCCGGTTTCCCGGCCCGCGTTTTTGCCATCGTTCCCAACAAGTAAGCTGTCCGGACAACTGCAACTCAAATCGGGATATGGAAAAAGTGGAGGTTGAATCAAGATGAAACGAATAATGATTGTGCTGGCGGCGGTTTGCCTGATCACGGCTGGTGCGGGACTGTGGGCGGATGATGCCGACAAAGGTCCTGAGATTACCGGTGGTGCTACTTTTTACTGGTACACCTTTATGTGGGGCAATACCGATTTCAACAACAACAACTACACGGCGGACAACGTCTCGGTAGACGGGTCGGGTGATACCTACAACTACAACTACGGCCACGGCAGCATGTGGCTGAAGGCCGACTGGGAAGGCGCGACTGTATACGCCAAACTGGGCGCCTGGGGCCCTTATGGGATGCAACCCATCTACACCGACCCCTTTGATCCCAGTGCCCGGCTGCTGGAAGGTTACGTCGACATCAAGAAACTGATCGGCCCCTTTTCGCTCCGGGTCGGCAAGTTCCGTTTTGCCTACGGCGAAGGCCTGGTGGCTTTTGACGGCGGCGAAGACGGTACCACCGGGTATCAATTGTTCGCGGCGGAAAAGAACTGGTCTCTGGACCTGTTTTATCGCAAGGGACAAGACAACGCCGGTTGGAATGAAATGGCGTTTGATCCGACTCCGGGATCTCGCAATCCCGAAGCCACCGATGACTGGAATGTATGGGGTGCGTACGCCACCTTTAAACTGGACAAGTTCACGGTGAGTCCCTACCTGTTCTACAAGAAATTCGGTGAAGACACACCGATGTGGATCGGTGCCGACGTGAGCGCCAGCCTGATGAAAGGTCTGGCCCTCAAACTCGAATACGCCCAGATGTTCGGAAGCAACGCCTGGGATCAGGATTACAACGGTTTCGGCATGATCCTCAAGGCGGATTACACGACCGACTCCGGTTTGAATGTCGGCGCCGGTTACGTGATCGCTTCGGGTGACGACAACTACACGGACAACAAAAACGGCACCTATGAAGCGGTTTTGCACAACCCCTATACCGGCGGATTCTACAAGGGATGGGTCGGTCTGGGACCCGCCCACATGTGTGCAACGATTGCGGGATTCAGCTTGCTGGCTCCTTTTGAATACCTGATGACCAATGTGACCTCGTTGAACGCGCACGTGGGTTACAAGATTAAAAACGTCTCCCTGCGGCTGGATTTTTACAAATACGGCAAACACAAGCTGGCCGTGGGTGACAAGGATATGGGTTATGAAAT
>JAFGNX010000203.1 GCA_016926835.1 Candidatus Aminicenantota bacterium
AGCATGCCCCAGAGGAATGACCCCATGGTGATAAGAACCACCATCTTGTCATCGACCAGGTCCAGAATGTAATAGCGACCCAGCCCGGGGAATCCCGATCCCGTGAGGGTTTTCTCCATCATTGAAGTAAGTTCCGCAAACAGGGCGGACGCCTTGGGTTGGGTATTCCAGCCGGCCAGGCTCTGGCCGTCGTTGGCATCGATGATATCGGTTGCCAGCATTCCTTCGCCCAGGTCGTCCTTCAATACATCAACCGCTTTTTCCATTTGTTTCACGTTCATGGCTTTCTCCTTTTCGTCCCCCATGATCTCCTCAAGGGACAGTTGTATGGGATTTTCATCCATTTCCTTCATGGTGTTCATCAGCAACACCATGAAGGGCATGTCGATACTGTGTTCGATATCCGCCGCCGCCGGCTCCAGGGAAAAGCGCCCCTGGTTGAGTTTCAGAAGTTTCTGGGCGGCCTTCAGTCCAGTCAGTTCACCGAATTCGGCATTGATGATTTCGCCTTTTTCAAAGTAGATGTGGCCGGTCTGGTCATTAATGTCGATCTTGACGGCAAGGGTTTTTCGCTCCAGGTTGATCATCTGCAACAGCGAAGTGATATCGATCGAGTCTATGTTTCCGGACAATCCCTCTTTCTCGACAAAGAAATCCAGGACCTTCTGGGTAAACCACTCCAGGTTGAAGGGTTTGATGATGATGTCCAGGCCGCCCAGTTGGCGGATGCGATTGAGTACGTCCACCGTTCCGTAAGCGGTCATGGCGATGAAACCGCCCTTGAATTTCTTTTTACGCAGGTAGACGAACAAATCCAGTCCGCTTTTGCCGGGCATGCGGATGTCGGAGACAACCAGATTGTAGCGGTTCTTTTTGCACTTGCGGATGGCCTCGTCCACGGAGAACGCGATATCGGTCTCAAATATCCCTTCTTGTTTGGCCAGGCCTTCCCGCAGTCCTTCCAGGAACACTTTTTCATCATCGACGAGTAAGAGTTTCTTTGTCATTGTTTTTCTGCCCGGATTACAGCAAGATCATTGCCGAAACATGGAGTCCTTGCCAAGAGAGCTTTTCCCCGGAACGGGACCGTTTCTGCAGACCCGATACGGACCGACCGGTCCCATTTGAACCGGTCCCTTCCGGCCCGGTGGTTGCTTTCCGTTTCCGGTTTGTGTATACAGGTATTCATGACTGGTTCGTCCCCGGATCCACCTGCCGGCAAAGATTTACCTCCGGCCGTTTCTTTATACGAAGTCGACGCCGCTGCTTTGTTTGAAATATGCGATTCCATTCCCATCGGAATTATTGCACTCGACACCGAAACCACGAATCCGGCATTCGCCAACCGTCATTTTCTGGAGTTCTCTCCTGCTCAGCAAAAACAAATCGTGGGCCACATTCTCAGGCGCCTTAACCGGAAATCGGCCAAGGAACCCGCCATGCCGTTGAATGAGGAAGTTGAAATCCGGGAAAACGGTCAGCGTTCCGTTTTCGGTTTTACCATCTATCCGGCCCGGAAAGGCACGACCGTTGTGTTCGTCTCGGATATCGCTTCCAAGTCCATTCTGATGCAAAGTCGTCAGGACAACCAGTTTTTTGATCGATTTTCCGATATGGTGGCGGAAGTCGCGCACGAAATCGGCAATCCCCTGACCGGAATCACCACGATCCTGCAGGTGTTGAGGTTGAACATCGCCGGCTGGCCACGAGAAAAGATCGATGATTACCTGCATCGGTGCATCAGTGAGATTGACCGCCTCAACGCATTCCTGAACCGGATTCGGGATATTTCGGGTGAAACCGCCATGGATATTCAGCCGGTGGTTTTGCGGGACCTCCTGATGAGTGTCTATGAACGCAATCGCGTTCGTTTCGAAATTCGAAAGGTGGCTTTTCATTGCCGGGTGGACAGCAATGTCTGTGTGCGCGTCGATGAGGGGGCTTTTTACCAGATCCTGCTCAACCTGGTGAACAATTCACTTAATTTTTTGAAAGCCGGGCAGGAAGTCGATATTTACCTGGAAAGCGTGGATAAGAGCTTTGTCAGCATGGTTTTTTGCAACAACGGTCCTTCCATTCCGGAAGAGGATTTGGAGCGGATCTTTTCACCTTTTTTCACGACCCGGGAAACGGGCGAAGGTATCGGCCTGACCATTTCCCTGAAACTGATCACCCGCATGGGCGGGCTGATGTTGGCCACACCGCCACTGGAAGGACAAAATGGAGCTCGTTTCGTGATTCATATCCCCCGGGGGGATTGCCCTTGAGTCGCGTTAAAGAGGCGGAAACGACTTTCCCGATCCTGCTGGTTGAAGATGACGCCAATCTCGCCGCGACCGTGGCGGATTTTCTTCACGACAAGGGGTTCCTGGTCCACAAGGCGGGAACCTGCGCCCGCGCCCGGGAAATCCTGGATCACAAATCCGTCCATGTCGCCATGGTGGATCGCAAGCTGCCCGACGGCGAGGGTACCCTGGTGGCGGACTATATCAGTACCCGGGGACTGAAGACAAAAATGATCCTGGTGACCGCTTACGGCGTGGATCAACACCTGAGCGAATCACTGAAGAAAGGCGCTTTTGATTTCCTGCAGAAGCCATTTGACCTGGAAACGTTGCTTAAACGGGTGTGCAATGCCGGTCGGCTTTACCGGCTTGAATTCTCTTCCCAGGTTCAACATGGCTTTTTGAAATCGGCTTACCGGATGGTTGGGAAAAGTCCGGAAATTGAACGAATCCGCCATGTCATTCATCATGTGGCGCCCATGGATACTACGGTGCTGGTCGAGGGCGAGACCGGGACGGGCAAGGAGTTGATCGCACGCAATATCCACCTCGACAGCCATCGCAGTCAACAGCAGTTCATCAGTGTCAACTGCGCTTCGATTCCGGAAACCCTGTTTGAATCAGAGTTTTTCGGATACAAACGGGGCGCTTTCACCGGCGCGACCCGGGAAAAACCCGGGTATTTTGAAATGGCGGCTTCGGGTACGCTTCACTTGGACGAGATCGGAGAGATGCCCCTGGAGTTCCAGGCAAAACTGCTGAGAGTCCTGGAAGAGGGCACTTTCATCAAGCTCGGAGGTGAAGATGAGTCCCGGGTGGACGTACGGTTGATCGCCTCCACCAACAAGGATCTGGAACAGGAGGTTGAGCGGGGACGCTTCCGCCGGGATCTCTTTTACCGCATCGCGGTTTTTACAATCCATGTCCCTCCCCTGCGGGAACGGAAAGAAGACATCCCCCTGCTCGCCGCTCATCTGTGGTCCGGGTTGAACCAGCGTATGGGCATGAAGGAAACCGCTCTTCCCGTGGCCGTAAAAGACCTGGTCAACCAGCCGTGGACGGGAAATGTTCGGGAATTGCGCAACTTCCTGGAGCGTCAACTGCTGTACCTGCGAATGGGGCGGACAGCGGGTTTCGATACCTTCCCGGGTATTGAAAGAGGCAGGGCGAAAGAACCGGTTGAACGCATGTTCACCCTGGAGGAGCATACCCGGGATTATG
>JAFGNX010000032.1 GCA_016926835.1 Candidatus Aminicenantota bacterium
AAGCGCCTCTTCATGCATCTGCAGCCAGCATTTGATGGTGGCTATATCGCGCATTTTCCCTCCTGTTTACATTTTTGATCTCTGCATTGTCCGCGCCATCGATTCCGGCCCCGGTCTATTCAATGGAATGGGATTTCCGGCGCTTTCTGCCCTTGCCTTCAATAATGGTGATGATGGGGTCGGACTTGACTGGGGAAAAGTCCGGCGGGAGCGGGTCGCCCTTCTGGTTGGCTTTTTCCAGGATGCTCTTCAGTTCGGCCAGTTTCTTTGCGCCGTCGATGGCCTCGGCGCCTTCATTCCGGTAGTCGAACCAGGGGCCGTCCATGTCACTGTATTCCCGGGCGGTCAGGGGGACTGTGGGCGGATTGTTTCCGGTGATAGCCCGCCACAGCATGGCATCGGCCAGGTGGACAAAGACGCGCAACCCGGCCTTGATGTCCCAGTCGCTTTTCTGGAAGGGGTCTTTGAAGATCTCCTGGCGCATGCGCCCGCCCGGGGCCATGCCCATGCCCATGCTCGCTTCGCATGAGGAGTAAAAGTATTCTATGCGGCGAACTTTCTGCTTTGAAAAGCGCGTTTCGAATATGTCCCGGCGCATGGGAAAGACCATGATCTGCAGGCCGCCGAACTCGGCTTTGCCGGTGAGCTGCTCCTCGGCGCTGTAGCCTTCGCCCAGGGGCATGGCCACGAATTGGCGAATGATTCCCTTTTCCACGCAGTAGCCGTCCAGCCACGGCTGTTCGGGTACGACCAGGTAGTCCTGCGGACGGCGGTGGAGTTTTTCCGACCAGGGCTTGCCGCTGAGGGCGCAGATCTTTCCGGCCGCCACTTTGACGGCATAGGGGTACTCCGTGTCACGGTCGTGGATATATTCTCCATCAAAGTTCATCCACAGGGCTTCGGTGCGGTACATGGGCAGCATGACGCCGCCGCGCATTCTCCAGGCCGGCGGCAGGCGCTTGGTGAAGTCGTCGACGTGGCGCAGGGGGAAGCGGCCCAAACCCGGAGGCAGGGGGTATTCCTTGCCGTCGTCGGGGATGCGCAGGGTGCGCTGAAAGTTGATGGTCAGACTGGCGTTGGGGTGATGGTCGGGGAAGCGGAACACCAGGGAGTCGTCACGTAATTCAATCATATCGGTTCTCCTTTTACCATTTGCCGTCGCGGACCTCCCGGGCAATGCGCAGCACCGCGTGGTCGGGCATCTCCTTGAGATCGCGGATCAATTGGGCGAACAATTCCGGGCGCCGGCGGATGATCTCCTGAACATCCCTGGAGACTTTTCCGCTCAAGGCCAGCAGCACGTCGGGATCTTCACCCAGTTCTCCAGCCAGGAGGCGGATCTTTTCTTCCGTGAGGTAGGCCTTGTGGTCGCCGCGTTCGATCTTGCTCAGGTAGGAGGGCTCCACGCCGATGCGCGCGGCTACCTGGCGCAGGGAAAAATCGCGGTTCGCTTTGCGGAGTTTTTCCCGCTTCTTTCGCACGAAGGATCCGAAGGTGGTTGTCATAGTATGTAGTATATAGTACACATACAGTTTTGTCAACAATGGAAAAGAATAAGGACAAACTTTTTTACTGTCAGCCGGGGGAAAAAGCGGGTGGAGAATCTGAGAAAGTGATAATGCAAGACCTGACCCCCAGCCTCTTTTACAAGGATTAGGACAGGTTTATTGAAAAGTCCGGCACTGTCGGGCTTGGCGCGAAGACCGTTCCCGGCCTTGGCTATTGCGTCAACTTCACATTGGACACTGCCCAATTAAAGGGCTTGGATGGATCATAGGGGTAATTGCCGTTGGCCGTCATCACCAGGTTGGCGTGCTGATAATTTCCAGTCTTGGGGTCTTTTACCTGCAGGATCACCTCGTAGCGGTTGGCATGCTCAGGTTTGGATACTCCCCCGGGTTCGTTGTCACAGGTTACCACCACGACACCGCGAAAGGCCCCATTGCGGACGGTGAACTCCTTGTAGCCCACCGCCACCTGCCCGGTACCGGGGTTGCCCTGTTCCGGTTCACTCCAGACTTCCACCTTTACCCGCCACTGGGTCAGGTCCTGGTGGATTTTTTCCAATGTGACGGGCACTTTGAAAGTAAAATCCGCGCCAGAGAGTGGACCACGGAAAACAACCGACAATAACACACCCAAAATCAGTGCGGGTAACACACCCCTCATCCCCCGTATTTTGATTGCCATTCCCTGCCTCCCATTTTCAGTGGTCGTTTACTTCTTTTTTACAAAAACCCTCTGGTACAACCTGATTCCACCGGTGATGGTCAACCCGGGTGTGCGGATGGTGACGGGATTGAATCGGCGACCGGTGATGGACAATGGTTTTGTCGTAAGCGACAGCGGGATGAATCTCCTTCCCGCGATCCTGAGCCCCTCCGTTCTGATGACCAGGGGGAAAAATCGCCGCCCGGTGATGGATAACCCCGCCGTCGTGATCACAAGGGGCGTAAACGCCTGTTTCAAGACCACCTGCCCGTAAACCCCGACCGGTTTCGCAACAGTCTGCTGCCCGCTTACCTTCTCCGCCCTTCCCTCGGGAAAAACGGGACAGCCGCTTCCCCACAGGAAGATGACGACAATGACAAGGATTGTCGGCAGGTGCTTTTGTTTCCGCATACCACTGGTTATATACGATTTCCCGGGCGGAATCTCAGGCTCGACTTTTTTTACTCCCCGACGTATCATGAGCGGAAACGGGGGGCAAACCATCATTTCCTCGCGTTGGCGTTGGTCCTGGAACCGCCTTTGGCGCTTGAAGCGGACCTCGCGGAGACCGATTGACCGGCTGTCGCGGTACCCGCCCCGGCGATTCCGGCGCCGGCAGCGGAACCCACGGCACTCCCGTTGTACCGGCTCCCTGTCAACGATCCATTCAGCCGCCTTGCCCCACGGATCGACAGGGTGCGCAACTTGAAGAAGACTGGGGCCGGGTCTTGAATTGGTACATTTTGAGATTGAAGGTGAGTGGAGGGTAAAAAGCGGCGAGAGGCGCAAAAGGCTGGCGGCATTAGGCCGGGGGCGGCAAGTG
>JAFGNX010000204.1 GCA_016926835.1 Candidatus Aminicenantota bacterium
GGCAGGTGTACGGGCGAAAAATTTTTCGCCCCTACCATTTTTCAAAATTCTTTCCTCTCTAGCTTTCCAACTCTTCAACTTGGTTTTTTCCGTGTATTCCGTGATTGCTTCTGTCTTGCTTTTGTTTCAGTCATTTGGATTTTGGCTATTTGAATTTGTTTCGGATTTCGAGCTTGGGATTTGAATAAAGGTGTCAGGTTCAACTTCTCTTGTCCCGGGGCCATTGGCCAGGCAACGAGGTCGCGGGCAACGGCGCTGTCGGGGAATTCCCGTTGGGCCGCCGCTTCCAGTTCGTTTATTTCCGATTTCGTCAGCAGCGGGTTGATGTGGACCAACAGTAACTGGTCTACTCCGGCCTGGCGGGCGATCTGTATCACGCCCTCCAGGTGGGCGTGTCCCGAGGCCGCAATGGCTTCACCCCGACCCCAGCATTCGTGCATGAGCAATGGACAGCCCGAAATGAATTCCACCGTTGCCGCGTCACAACCCGTATCCGTGATATAGGCGAGCTCGTTTCCGATGCGGATCCCCATTGAGGGATTTGTGTGGGTCTGGATGCGGCATTGGATGCGCAGGCCGGCGATGTGATTTTCTCCCGGTGCCAGGTCCACTACCTCCAAATCGGGGTTTGCCTGGTTCAAGCTGTGGGCGAAAAACGGCGGCGCTATCAGTCGATTCAGGATGGCGGCGGCGGATTCCCCGTAAACCGCCGTTCCCGGGGCGGCGACAATAATCCGGCGCCGGGGAAACAGGGCTGAAAGGTAAATCAATCCCGCGGTGTGGTCCAGGTGGTAATGGGAGAGAAGGATCAATGCCGGGGGAAGCTCGGCCGCATTTTCGCCGGGAAGATCCGCCAGGCGGCACAATCCGGTACCCGCGTCCAGAATCAATTCCAGGCCATATCCTTCAACCCGGTAGGCGGCGGTGTGGTGGTTGTACCGTGGCATCCATCCCATGCCGCCAAGCGGCAGAACCCGGATTCTGCTAGCGCCGGTCAAACTGGACTCTCTGTTTTCCAGGAAAAAGGCGACTCCAGGCGGAACGCCCGCGCAAAAGGATGACGCCCATGCCCCATGCGGCCATGAGCAGGTCCAGGCCGCGTCGCACCAGAATAAGGCTGACGGCATGAGAGGGCCCCAGGCCCAGCAGGACAAAAAGCGAGAGGTAGGTCATCTCGTAGACACCCACCGACCCCGGCACTCCGGGCAATACAAACGCCACGGATCCCAGGATCACCAGCAGGAAGGCTTTTTCAGGCGTGATTTCCATGCTGCCCAGGAACTTCAAATTCAGGAAAATCTCGAACGTCCACAGGGCCATGAACAATAGATAACCCAGAAAAACCAGGAAAAAGCGGTCGCGGTGGCTGCGGTAAAAATCGGACATCAGGGCATCGGTCTCCGCGATTTTGTCCTGATGGCGTTCACGGAACGCGCGCCCCAGCCTGAAGCGGTTCAAAAGGTCCAGCACGCGCATGAAAAAACCCTTTCGCTGCTGGTGGATCAGCCACAGGACCAGGATGACCAGCAGGGTGGTGGCAAACAGGAAAGCCCCTGTCTGCGCGGGCGGGTGTGGCGCGGACAAGATCAGCATGGCCAGGCCGACCGGAATCAGCAAAGCCGTTACCGCCAGTTCAATGGTTTTGTCGATCACCACGGATGCGATGACATTGCGCTGGGGATTGTTTTTCACCATTAGTGCTTTGAACGCGTCGCCGCCGATGCGTGAAGTGGGTGTGATATAACCCACGGCATGTCCCGCCATGCGTGCGCCCAAAAGATGTAACAGCCCGGATTTTCCCCCGCAGCGTTCCAGAACGCCTTTCCAGTTCAGGGCGCGCAGACTCCAGAACACCAGGCGCAACAATACCAGAATCAGGATTTCCGACAACGAAACGCGCCGCAGGGTATTCCATATGCGATCCGGCCCGGCTCGCGACACCACGAACACAAACAGGCCGATTCCCGACAGGGCCAGGGCAAACGCGATCACGCGCTTCAATGGAGCACTCCCCGGCAACCGATTCCGCTCACTGTTGCGCCTCTTGCTTCGGCGCCTCGGAAAATCCCGGAGGACGCCTGCCATGGTGATCTGTCACCTGCTGGATTGCCTGTCCCAGGGCCAGCAGCTTGGCTTCGGCGAAGAGATCTGCGGTGATGGTGATACTGAGGGGATGGCCTTTCTCGTCGAAACCGTTGGGAAGTACCAGCGCGGGGTGTCCGGTCAGGTTGGTCAACAACAGGTTGTCATTGCCGAATGTGGGACAGATGTACAGGTCCACGCGGCGGAACAGTTTTACCATGCGTTGCATGAGCAGGGTGCGCACGCGGTTGGCCTGGATGTACTCAACGGCCGGGATGAGGCGGGCATGGCGAAACACGTTGGGCCAGGCGTTGCGCACCTGGCGCACGAGTTCCTCGTCCCGGTTCGAGCGCGTGAGCTCGTCAAAAGCGGCGGCGGCTTCGGCGTTCAGGATCAGGGCCAGGGGATCGATGGGAAGGTCCGGTAATTCGATTTCCACCGGCTCGATTCCCAGCGAACGCAGAACCTTCAGGGTGGCATGGTCGGTGGGGTTATCTTTTTCGGGACCGAAAGCGTGGGTTACCACTCCCACACGCAGCCCGTTTATCCCCCCGGGCCGCGGCCAGGCGAATGGCAGGTCCCGGCAATCAGGATCCCTGCCGTCGGCTCCGTGGACGGCGGCAAAGACCAGGCCGGCGCCCTCCGTGGACCGGCAGATGGGACCGGCCTTGTCCATGCTCCAACTCAAGGCCATGGCTCCGTGCCGGCTGACGCGCCCGAATGTGGGGCGCAACCCGGTGACACCGCAACGGGTTGAAGGAGATACGATGGAACCCCAGGTTTCCGTGCCGATGGCAAATCCCACCAGGGCCGCGGCGGTTGCGGCGGCGGGTCCCGCCGACGA
>JAFGNX010000205.1 GCA_016926835.1 Candidatus Aminicenantota bacterium
AAGGCTACTTCGACGGTTCCACTTTCCTTATCCAAAAATCCGTATTTACATGTTTACAAGCACCGTCCCCATTCTACTGGTGTTGCTGCTCGTGCTGGTGGTTCCGGCTCAGTCCCAGATCGGGGAAATGGACCAGATCGACCGCTCCACTTTCCCGCGCCTGCGTTGGATGGGCCCGGGAAAACCCGGAACTTTTGACGAATACATGCGCCGTCACCCTCCCGCCCCGTGCCGCATCCGCGATCGGACTCCCCGCCCGCATCCGGGGCCCAGGGATCGACCGCTTGCCCTAACCCCTCTTCCCGAACGTCCCGTGATCGCCATGGTGGTGAACGCGGCCGTGCACGCGGCGATGGCAGAATACATTCACGCGTATGCGAATATCATCGAGAACATCAATTATCAGGCGCGAATTTTCACCATTGAGGGGGGAACGCCCCAAAACATCCGTTCCCTGCTACGCAGCCTGAAAGCAAACCTCGCGGGGGCAGTACTGATCGGCCCTATGCCCGCCGCCTGGTACGAGATCGCGGATGATTACGGCGACGGCGAACCGGCGGAGTTTCCCTGCGACCTGTACTACATGGACCTGGATGGAAACTGGATCGATTCCGACAAAAACGGTCTTTTTGATGCGCACCGGGACGGCTGCGGCGACCGCGCGCCGGAGATCTTTGTCGCCCGCATCGATTCCTCTCAACACGGCGATAACGCCCCGTTTCCCCGCCTCCAGGATTACTTTATCCGCGACCTCGGCTATTGGAACGGCGGCATATCCCTGATCAACAATGGATTGACGTACACCGAAGATGACTGGGCCGAATACCCGGATATGACCGGCGCCCTCTCGCCCCTTTACGGGACGGCTTTTGAATCCGTGGTTGCGCCCGGCACCAACCGCAACGATTTCCTGGCACGCATGGGTGATCCGGTTTACGACCTGATCCAACTGCATTGCCACTCGGATTCCCACTCCCACCACTTCACCCGCGGGGGACAGTTGTTCTACCACCAGGTGCAGGAAGCGCCCCCGGCGGCTGTCTTCTACAACCTTTTCGCCTGTTCTTCCGTGCGTTTTACCGAGCTCAACCACCTGGGCGGGGCCTACCTGTTTAACGATTCTACCCGGACACTGGCGGTTATCGGCAGCGCCAAAACGGGTTCCATGCTTGGTTTTTATGCTTTCTATCGGCCGCTGGCGGAGAATCGCCCGGTCGGGGAAGCTTTTCTGAAATGGTTCCAGGACCTGGCACCGTATGACTTCTGGGATGAGTGCTGGCACTACGGCATGTGCCTGTTGGGCGACCCCATGATCTTTCTTGTGAAAATCCCCGGCAGTATGAACACGCCCCGCAATTTCCGCGCGATCAAGGTTGAGAACAACTCGCTGTTGATATCGGAATGGCTGGTTGAACTCTCGTGGGAAGTCAGCCCGGAAAGCCCCGCTCCCCCGGCCGGCTACCACCTCTACCGGTTGCAGGATAACAGCCTGCAGCCGCTGGCGGATCTTGCGGCCAAAACCACGAACTTCCGCGTCCGTCGTGTGGACCGGGACGCCGATTACACATTCGCCCTGACCGCGGTCGGCTCCGACGGCCGGGAAAGCATTCCCGTGTTTGCGAGGGTGGAATAGGTAAAGTTGAAGAGTTAGAAAGTTGAAGAGTTGAAGAGGGAAGAAGTTGAAAAAGTTGGAGAGTGGGAAAGTTGAAAAATGTGGGGGCGAAAAATTTTTCGCCCGTACGCCCGTTCAGGAAACAAGGTGACAGAAGTCAGTCGGGCGGTTCGCGAACCGCCCGTGCACTGTTTTGGAATAAATCCAGTAGCGAAGGGCAGGATGGGAATGGACAATATCAGGGCGAGTATATGATTAAACGTTTGCGAAGCTTTCTGCGCCACGACGATCCGGACCGGATCGTCCGCGGAGGCCTGTCGAACCTGGCCGGACTCGTCCTGCGCGTGCTCAGCGGTCTGGGCGTCTACATGCTCGTCTCCCGCGCATTCTCCCCCGCCGCCCTGGGCCGTTTCGCCCTGCTGGTTGCCTGTATTACCGTACCCGCGGGGATTTCACTGCTGGGGATGAACCACTCGTTGTCCCGGTTCGTCCAGGAACAACTGGGCCGAGGATCCCTCGCGGGCGCATGCGCCGTGTACCGGCGCATGCGAAGTTATGCCCTGTGCAGCAGTCTGACGGTCGCCGCCCTCATATTTGTGAACGCGGGCAGCGTGGCCGGGCTGTTTCGCAATTCCGGCATCACGCCGGATCAGATCCGCTTTGCGGCCCTGGTGATCCCGTTTTTCGCATTCATGACCCTGAACCGCGGCCTGTTGCGCGCCCACCATCAAAACAACGCCTACGCGTGGTTTCACTTTCTGCCCAGCCTGCTTTGCGGCCTTTTTCTGTTGGCAACGATCGCGGTCGGCGGGAAAAGTGCGAACAACTCGCTCCCGGTACAGGCTTATGCGGCCGGGGTGCTGATCGCGACGCTGATCTCAGTGAAATTGACGCATCCCTACTCCACGGGCGGCAAAACCCGCGACATTCCGGGTATCGCCACAGTGTTCCGGGTGAGTTTTTCGGTGTTCCTGTTGTTCATTATGCACACCCTGACTCCGGAAATGGAAATCCTGCTGTTGGGCTATTGGGTAAAAGATACGACCCTTGCCGCATACAGCCTGGCATTGAGAATTTCCGCCTTTGCCGGATTTATTCATACCGCGCTGAGCGTCCCGCTTGTACCCAAGATCGCGGAAAAACACTATCAGGGCCGATTCACGGAACTGGAAATCATGTACGGCCGGACGACCCGCAGGATGCTGGCGCTTACCCTGGCATTGGGAGTGGGTCTCATTGCCGGCTCTCCGCTGATCCTGGCCCTGTTCGGTAAGAATTACGCCATCGCCTGGTTGCCGCTGGTGCTTCTGGTCACTACGCACGTTGTTTTCGCCGCCACCGGTCCCGTTGCCAATTACCTGATCATGACCGGACACGAGCACGCCTGCACACTCATCCTCGGTTTCAGCCTGGTGCTCATAATGGCATTGCAGGTGATGTTGATTCCCGTGATGGGGATCAACGGCGCCGCATTGGCCCACCTGGCGGGTTTCGGAATTCAACGGCTGCTGCTGGAAGCGTACCGCCGCCGCATCAGGCCGGCCGGCTGATTTTTCCCGCTTCGCCGTCCGAAAGCACCTGGTCCAGACAGTCCCACACGGGGCGAAGGCTTAATCCTTCCAGGGCGAAAGCGATGCGGCTGCGCAGGTCGTCCGCCTGCAGGGACATGGCGGCTACGGCGGCCCGCAATTCCTCCAGGCTGAAGCCGGCACGGATATCGAGGCAGAATTCTTCCAGGCCGAGCCGGGCGTAGAGCTCCGTGTACTTGTCATCCCAACTCAGGGCAAGCGCCGGGGTGTGGGTCTTCAAGGCGTGTACCACGGCATGGTAGCGCTGCGACACAACGAAGCGGCAACGCCCCAGCAGCTCAACCACGTGGATCGAATCCGGCGGTTCCTCAAGCAGCGCCACCCGCCCGTTCCCGCGGAACAAACCGGCGGCATCGCGACCGGCGGCGATGTCCGAAGCGGCGTGACAGAGCACCACCACCCGCCATCCACCATCCAGCAGGGCCTGGATGCCGCACCGGTTCATCGCACGCATGCGCTCCGGGGCAATGCGCTCGTTGAAGCGTACATTGGGTACCCAGGCTACCGTGTCCGCATCGATCGGGGGCAACGTGGCTTCAGGAAGATCCCCCGGAGTGTATATCAGCCCCGGCGAGACCGCGGGCGACGCCAACACGGCGTCGGGACTGAGCGCCAGGTTGTCCAGGCCAAAATGTTGCAGGTGCGCCAGACCGGCCCGTTCCCGGGCGAATATCTTTTCCGCCCCGGGAAGGTAGGCGGCGGCCAGAAGGTGGAGCGGACGGCGCAGCAAGAAAGGGTAATTCAGGGGGCCCAGGGTCTGGGGATACACCACGAAGGGGATGCCGTATTCCCGGGCGAGCATCAGGTTCAGCAGAAAATGGAGCGAAAGCTTCCAGCCCATGGCATGGGAGAAGATCAGGCCGGAGACATCCATGGCCAGGCAGCTTTGTTCCAGGATCTCTTTCAAGTCATGGTTGCGACGATCCAACAACCGGACTTTTTCCTCCGCCTGCACCGAATGCACATCGAAGGCATAGGGGACGTGCCGCTCGCGGCGGAACACCAGCACATGGATGCGCTTGTGCGGGTAGTGCTGTTTCAGATAGGCGATGGCGCTGAACGCCAAAGCCTGGCAGCCCAGGTTGTGCAAATCATAGGTGAAAAGCAGGACATGAGGACGTTCCCTCACCCTCCTGTCCCGTGGAGATCGCCGCTGGAGCCGGTGCCGCAAGTAGACGCGAAAAATTCCCACCAGGTCAAGCACCCAAAGGCGGCGGGGGCGCCGCCGCGGAACGCCGTTTCCCGGATATACGGCGGTATTGCGGCCGGGATTCGCGCTGCGGATCCGCTCTTGCGTCAAATGATCGGGATTCATTGGATCTCCCAGGCCTCGCGGAACGCCCGGGCGCCTGCTTCCAGTCCCTGCGGATGGTTGTCCACGGCGGAGGCCGCGATGATCATGTATTCCACGCTTTCCAGGTCACGGGTGTAATCGCCGAGTTTTTCGGGAGTCTTGCCACCGGCGATGACCGGCAGGGCGGGACTGCGGGTTCCCAGCGGGCCGCGCACCGCCTGCAACTGGGCGGCGGCATCGGCACGGTCCTTTTCCTGCGCGGTGAAATCCGCGGTCAGGATCATCAGGTCCGCTCCGGCCAGGCGATGCAGCATGAATACCATTTCACTCGAAACCCCGTACAGCGGGTGGCGGTAAAGGATATCCTCGCAGGAATTGTGCGCGAAAATGATCAGGTCGAAGCGTTTGCGGATCTCTTGTACGAACGAGACGCCCTGGAGCTGGGGCGAAACCAATAATCCGTCCACGCCCGCATCTGCGGCGATCTCGGCCTGGCGCAACGCCTCCTCCATGTCCGCGGTAATGTTGGCAAAGTAAAGTTTCGTTTCCCCGGTGAGGTCCTCCACTTGCTTTTTCATGGCCGTCATGGCGCGTACCCGCTCAGCAAACGGGGATCGCGGATTGTCAAACGTCAGTTCGTCGTCCTTGACCGCATCGAAGCCGCCGCGCAGCACCCTGCGATTGATTTCCACCATCTCCGCGGTGTAGAGGCTGACGGCGGGGCGGCAGGAACGGCAGAAAACCGGCCGGTCGCTGAAACCCAATTTACGGCGGATTCCCGAGATACCGAGACGGGGACCCGGGAATGCATTCACCATGGCTTCGGGCAGCCTCAATTTGCACAGCTTCACGGTGTTGAGAAAACCCAGGCGAAAGATCTCTCCCGGAA
>JAFGNX010000033.1 GCA_016926835.1 Candidatus Aminicenantota bacterium
ATATTCCATGGTTGCATGAATAAACCATGGCCATCCTTCGGGTAGGTATGGATGTCATCAGGGCGGCCACAGGGGGCCGCCCCTACACTACATTTCTACTTCTTTTTTCCGAACAGTGATCGTTTCGCCTTGGACCCCCCGGTCAGGTCTTCCAGACGTTTGCGCGCGATTTTATGATCCGGACTGATGGAAAGGGCTTTGCGAAAGAAGCCCTCCGCGCGATTGACCAGTTGCTCTTCCTGAAAAAGGATGCCCAGTCCGGCAAACGCGTCGGCGTTCCATGGGTCGAGTTCCACGGCACGTTTCAGGTTAAGTTCCCCCGATCTTCTCAATGAGGCGATGTGAACCTGGGCCATGCCCAGCAACAGGAAGTAGGCGGATTTGTCGTTGTCCAGGTTCACGGCTTCATCCATCAGCGTGGCGGCTTCCCAGAAGCGATGTTGCGAATAGAGGGTTTTGGCCTTTTGGTAAAGCACACGAGCCCGTTCTTTCAGGTTGCCATGGGTACGGCTTTTTGGTTCATCCTCATCCGTTTCTCCCGTGTCGTAAGCGCGTCGCCGCTGGGGATCGTTCAGGGTGTCAAAAGCCTTGTTGACGGCGGCGAAAACGAAGTTGGCTTTTTCACGGACTCCCGGGTCCGGGGCGCTGCTAAGGCGATCCGGATGCAATTGCTTGGCCAGTTGAAAATATGCGCGTTTGACCTCATCTTCTTCAGCAGTGTCTTTTACACCAAGAATGTCGTAGTGACTGGCGGTTCCCTTGCTGATCCGATTAAAGAGAGCGAGCATGTTTTCGATGTTGTGGTCGATTTCCTGGTCCGCATGACGGATTTCCGCGAACTCCAGACCGTTGATCAGGTAGAGATGGGTCAATTGGGCCCAGATCGCATCTTCCGTGGTTTTCATGTGGGAATGGAGGGTACCACAGGCGATGCCGCTCAATTTGGGCAATCGCTGATAGAGCATGCGGGTTTCGGAATCCAGAGAAGACTCCACTTCTGGTTCCAGGGGCAGTTGTTGCGCGGTCTGGTCGTAATAGCGATTGCGGAAATAGGCGAGGTTAAACATACGCGGGATGCCCATGGCAATGATTCGGGGAATGGGAATGCCAAGCCGGGAATCCTCGGGAACTTCCGGTAAGTCCGGAGAAAACTCCCAGGTTCCCGAGGAAATTGAAAGCGCGCCGACCGCAATGGCGGCCGCCTGGTGAGCCAGCGCAAGTGCCAGGGTCTGGGCATCCAGGATTCGTGCCTGAATCAGCACTTGCCCGAGTTGATCCCTGCGACCCTCCATCATTTTATGCAGGCTCCAGAACTGCGTCTGGTTGATTTTTCCCAGCTTGTAAAGAATTTCGCCCAGTCGTTCCTGAATCACCGTGGTGCGGGCGAATTCAAGGCGGCCCCGGCGGAAATAGAGGGTCTTGGTGAAATGGGCGTCCTGAATCTGCACCACGCCATCCAGTTTCTCAACGTGTATCCGGCGGTACAATTCAGCGACCGGCTTATCGATAATCCGATTGTGCATCGCTTTCCATCCCCGTTCTTCCCGGCAGTCATGCCGGTCATCGCCATCAGTTGCTTAGAGAAATACCGCAAATCAATGCGCATGTCAACAATGCCGACGTCAGACAAAAAAGGCGTTATCTTGACAAAGCAAAGGTTTTGTTTTATCTAAACTACAGTGGATTTAGAGCAAAACAGCGGGAAAACAACCGCCCTGCGGCCCGCGCAGTCGCCTTGGCGACTGGGGAGAGCGAACCGTGGCGCCGAAGGCTCCGGGACAGTGAAAAGGTCCCGGCTTTGTACGCACAGGAGACAGCCATGAAAAAGACAACCCTGATTTGGGCCGTTCTGTTTCTGGGATCGGTATTGATCGCCCAGAGCAATAACGCGCAGAAACCCAGGAAACTCAACATCCGCACAGCCTATACCTACCAGGATGAATCGTTGTTGATATCCCTGGCCGACCTGTATGGCTCTTTTGTGATCAGCCCGGGCATGGATGATTCGATTCGTATCGTGGGTGCTGAACAGCAGGATTTTGACCGCAGTATTTATACCCGTGGCGACCGCATGTTCATTAACGCGGGAGCAAAAGCGGGAATCACGGAAGGCGACCGCTTCCAGGTGGTTTCCCGGGGAGACAAGGTTCCAGATCCACTATCTGTGGGCAGCCTGGGTACTTATTTCCGATTCCGGGGTGAAGCCGTGGTTACCTGCGTTTTCCCGGATCGGGCCGTTGTTGAGCTGGTCAATACCCCGTCTCCGGCTGAAATCGGCCATTTCCTGTTGCCGTTTGAAAAGCAGGAACCTGTTTACCGTCGCAAAGTGAATTACCTGGATTGCCGGCTTCCGGACGCGGGTGTCCGCGGAAGCGTGGTTTACCTGGATATTGAGCAGGACGTGCCCCGGGAAATCGCGACCAGCGGCCACTTGGTTGCCGTAAATCTGGGGCGGGATGTGGCTCGCAGGGGAGACATGGTGCTTTTTTACAAGTATGTAAAGCCGGACCTGCCCCCTGTGATTGTGGGAACCGGGATTGTCGTATATCCCCAGAACACCAATTCCACGGTAAAAATTCTGGATGGCGGCTATCCCGTGGAAGTGGGGCATCACGTCGTGCTCCTGCCTGAGAGTGATGTGGAATCCGTTCCCATTTCAACGGAAGAGATCCCCATTCTGGACAAGTTGAAGCAGGAAGAACAGGCAAAAAAGACGTCGGACCTGTCCGAGTTTTCCGCGGACCTGCTTTTTGATCTGGACAGCGCGGAGCTGTCGGAGGCGTCGGTTGCCGAACTGGACAAGGCCGCCCAGTTTCTGGAAGGCAAATCGGAATACATGGTGATGCTCAAGGGATACACCTGCAGTATCGGCAACGAGGAGTACAATCTCAAGCTATCGCAGCAACGCGTGGAAGCGGTCAAGGAACACATGAAGAACCGCATGAATATCGGCGATGAATTTTTTGACACCCATTATTACGGGGAAACCGAGGCCATGTTTGACAACAGTATTGAAGCCCAGCGCCGCCTCAACCGCCGAGTTTCCCTGAAAATCATGGCCAGATGAAAATCAGAACACTGTTTATCGCGGCCTTTCTACTGGCGGGGTTCTCCTTGCCGCCCCGGGTTGAGGCTCAGAATATCGATCTCGTCAAGTTGCGCAAAGAGGAAGCGGAGCGTCGGAAAAAGCTTAAGAAGGATCAGCAGAAACAGGTTCAGATCACGGACACCAACCTCAAACAGATCGCAGAGAAACGCAACAAACCCGGTTTCGCCGAATCGGGAACCCAGGAGCAGAACGCCCCCCAGGCCGAAGTTCAGCCCCTGGTGATTTCTGCTGACGGCGCAGTGGATTCCCAATCCAGTGAAAGCGAGGCCAGACGGACTCCGGAATACTGGCAACAACTAAAGCGGGGACTGGAGGAAAGCATTGCCGAGCTGGAAAGCCGGATTCGTGAAAATGAGTCGCGCTTGAACCTGCTCCATACACAGTACCTGAACCAGGACCTGCCGCTTGAGAAACAGCGTATCAAGACGGAACTAAACGAGCTGCAAAGTCGCAATGAACAGGAAAAGGAAAGATTGAAACAGTTGCGGTCGGAATTGGAAGCGCTGTTAGAGCGGGCCCGCAAGTCAGGAGTTCCCCCGGGTTGGCTGCGCTGACGAATTCGGATCTGTTTTCGGTTTTATCCAATTCAGGAGTACATTGGTCATGCATCCGGTAATTGAATGGAAAGACAACCAGGTTCTCATGCTGGATCAGCGGTTGTTGCCTTTGGAAGAGAAGTTGGTGGTGCATCGCCACTACAGCGAAGTGGCCGACAGTATCCGCCGCATGGTCATTCGCGGAGCGCCGGCCATCGGCGTGGCTGCGGCCATGGGCGTCGCCTTGGGCGTGGTGAATGCCGGACGCGATGTGGATTCCCAGTTTCCCCGGATTATCGATACCCTGACTGCCACCCGTCCCACAGCGGTCAACCTGTTCTGGGCGTTGGAACGCATGCGAAAGGTGTTCGATGCCCATCGGAACAGCGGTGATGATCTCGCCGCGATCATGATACGGGA
This sequence comes from Candidatus Aminicenantota bacterium, assembly GCA_016926835.1. Lineage (GTDB taxonomy): Bacteria > Acidobacteriota > Aminicenantia > UBA2199 > UBA2199 > UBA876. Next base: position 4,066 of record JAFGNX010000033.1, read on the forward strand.
GGCCCAGGCCATGGACCGGGAAGACGTGGCCACAAACCGGCGCCTGGGTGCCCTGGGCGCGCATCTGCTGAAGGACGGCGACCGGGTGTTGACCCATTGCAATGCCGGCGCGCTGGCTACGGCGGGTTATGGCACTGCGCTTGGGGTAATCCGTGCTGCGGTTGAGCAAGGCAAGCAGATCAGCGTTTGGGCGGATGAAACCCGCCCTTTTCTCCAGGGGGCTAGGCTGACCACATGGGAATTGATGCGCGATGGTATTGCCGTAACCCTGATTACGGACAGTATGGCCGGAAGCCTGATGCGAAAAGGTGTAATAGACGCGGTGATTGTTGGCGCGGACCGGATCGCGCGTAATGGAGATGTGGCCAACAAGATCGGCACTTATTCCGTGGCTGTGCTGGCGCGTCACCACGGCATTCCCTTTTACGTAGCCGCCCCCATGTCGACGGTGGATCCGCAGATTTCCAACGGAGATGAGATCCCCATAGAAGAGCGTGACCCTGATGAAGTGCGCACATTCCGCCAAATACGGGTGGCCAACACAGATGTCCCGGTGTTTAACCCCGCTTTTGATGTGACTCCGCATGAACTGGTTTCCGCCATTATTACGGAAAAGGGAGTGGCACGCGGCGATCTGTATACTGCACTGGGGGGCTGGTTGACTGGATGACGGGGTTGCGGTTACGCCTTTCAACTCTCGCTCTTTTTGTCGCTTTTTTTCTTTTTTCCCCTGAATCTCAGTGCGCGACATTCAATGTTGCGACCGACCTGTTGATTACCCGCTGGTCGATCGAACACGGCATGCCCCAAAGCACGGTCCGCGACCTTTGCCGCTCAGGCGATGGATATCTGTGGCTGGCGACGCGTTCCGGACTCGTTCGCTTCGATGGCAGCCGTTTTTTTGTATTTAATCATTGGAATTCCCCTCAATTACCCAGTGAAGAGATTTTGACGCTACTGGCTATGGGAAAAAGGGGCATCTGGGTGGGAACCAGTGCGGGATTGGCATTCTTCGACGGCAAAGACTGGCGTGTCCCGGCTTTTGCCCCTGATGGTGACGTTCCGGTGGCCGTCACCGGTCTTGTCGCCGGCAAGGACGAGGCCCTGTGGGTGGGAACATCCCGTGGGCTTTACTGGCTGCGGGGTTCTGAGAATGCAATCCGGGTTGCCGGTTGGCCCGGTAACCGATCCGTGGCCTGCCTGGGAGTTGCTTCCGGATCGCGGGTATGGGCGGCAGATGAAACGGGGAAAATCGTGGTATCGGGAACAGAACCGCAAGCAGCCACGAAGCACTTGACGCATGTTTCCGGGAAGGTTCGCGCGCTTTACAAGTGGCGGAATCGGGTGTGGATAGCCTCGACTTCCGGGCTTTATCAGGTGGCGGAAACCGGGGGTAAAGCAGAACAGGTGTTTCTTGCCGGCGACTCTGCTCCCAACTGTCTGTTGCCGGGTATCGATGGCGGGATGTGGATTGGAACCGAGAAACGGGGGCTGCTCTATCTGGGGCCGGATGGTATGCCCGCATCCCAGCCGCCGGATTTGGGCGGCGGCTCCATACTCAGCCTCTTGTTGGACGGGCAAAACAACCTGTGGGCGGGTACGGAAGTGTCCGGGCTGGTGCGGCTGCGTCGACGAGCGGTTCACGGAATGGTTGAGGAAGCTGGAACCGTGACCGCGGTCCTGGCGAAAGGCAAGCGTTCCGCCTGGGTTGCGACCCGCAACAACGGCATCATGGCGGTTGCCTGGAATGGCGAAGATCATGTCGACGCGAAAGGGATTGACGTTGCCGGTCTGAGCCTGGGGTTGCAGGGCGATGATACGCTCTGGACGGGCACTACCGGGAACGGGTTGTTGCGCGTGGACATGTCCACCGGTGCCCGTCGATGGTTTCTGCAAGACACGGCGCTGCCCATGCGCGCCGTTCTGGCTGAACCCCGGGACATGATTTGGGTGGCTACCGACATTGGCCTGTTCCGGGGCGATGGGAGCCGGTTTGTACCCGTTCGATTGCCGGGAGACGGTGTCAAACCAGGCGCAGTATCCACAGTGATCTCCAGTGAAACCGGAGAGTACTGGGCCGGCGGTGAAGAAGGGGTATGGCACTTTGCCGCCGGAACCTGGACCCGCCTCAAGGGAACAAACCAACATCCGTCACCCATACGGGTGTCCGCGCTTTTCAGGGACAATCACGGTCTGTTGTGGGCGGGGACCCGCGGTTGGGGTTTGTTTGCCTTTGGACAGGGAAGATGGCGGCAGATCAACGAAACACATGGACTGGCGGATAACTACGTGCTGGGAATCCTTCAGGATGATCGAGGGTATCTCTGGTGCAGCGGCCATCGAGGTGTTTTTCGCATCATGGAAAACGACACCCGGCGGCTATTGCGAGCGGATCCACCCGAGGTTGATTGCATGATCTGGAATGAAAGCGAAGGCATGCCCAGTAGTGAGTGCACGGGAGAAGCGCAACCTTCGGCGTGGAAGATGCCCGATGGACGCATGCTTTTCCCAACAGTCCGAGGCGTGGCCATATTGGATCCCCACATGGCCGCGGAAAGGCCCCCTTCGATTCCCGTGCTGATCGAGGCTGTGCTGGCGGACAGCCGCAATCTGGATCCCGAGCAAACAGCCCGTTTCAGCCGCCGCGCAAAGATGCTCGAATTCTATTTCACCTATCCGGACCTGACCGCTGCCGAGAAAGTGGTGTTTCGATACCGCCTGAAAGGATTCAGTGATCAATGGACCGTTTCCCGTCCCGGCCAGGAGCGGACCGCCCTGTACTTGAACCTGGGGCCGGGAAAATACGAGTTTCAGGTAAAAGCCCGCGGCGGCTCGGGATTCTGGTCGACGGGAATGGATACGTTCACGTTGGTGGTGCGCTCCGGCGTCTGGCGTGTTTACCTGCTTTTCGCCTTCCTGCTCATCGGCGCCGCGGCGGGATTATGGTATCGCCGTCACTTGACGCGGAGCCCAGACAAGACCAAGTACCGGACTTCCGGCCTGACCGCCGATGTGGCGGAAAAAAAACTGACAGATCTTTTGCTCCTGATGGATAAAGAGAAACCGTTTCTGGAAGCGAACCTGACTCTGGTCAAACTGGCCCGCAGCATGAACATTCACGCCAATTACCTTTCCCGCATTATCAATGAACGGCGTAACCAGAGTTTCAACGACTTCGTGAACCAGTATCGTATAGAGGAAGCCTGCCGCCGCCTGACGGATCCACGCTGGAAAAACATGACCATTCTGCAGATCGCTTATGAGACGGGTTTCTACTCCAAGTCGGTGTTCAACACGGCTTTCAAAAAGTTTACGGGTCAGACCCCTTCTCAATACCGCAGCCGGAATACCACTGCTGATTGACGCCACGTTTTGCCTTGGGTACAATGGCAATCGTTCACCGGGGCACAGAATGCACAGGGTAATCTCCTTATGCCTGGGACTGGTTGTGTTTGTTCTCAACACGCATCTACCTCTCCGGGCCCTCAGACCCGATCGGCCCCTCATTGCCTACGGCCTGCATGCTTACTCCACGGAAAACGGATTGCCCCAGAGCGCCGTCATGGCATTGTGCCAGGTACATAGCGGTTTTATCTGGGTAGGAACATATGAAGGCTTGGCCCGTTTCAACGGCATGGATTTTCGCGTTTTTGACAAGTCCAATGTTCGGGTTATGCAGAACAACAGCATCAAGTGCTTTCTGGAAGACCATCAGGGGCGTTTGTGGATCGGCACTCCCAACGGCCTGATGATCTTTTCCAACGGGCAATTCCGGATGTTGACGACCCGAGAAGGACTTTCCGGAGATTTTATCCTCTCGGTATTTCAGGATGCCCGCCGTCGTATCTGGGCGGGCGCCACCAACGGCCTGAACCTTCTCGGTGATCAAGGTGCCGTGCCGGTGTCTCTGGGGAAAAACACCAGCTCCAACTACATTACTGCCATCAGCGAGGACAGTCAGGGCCGATTATGGGTGGGAACGGATGACGGCCTGCTGGTCAGCAGCGATCCCCTGAAAGCGGAGTGGAAGCAGGTTCTGCCCCATGATGTGCGCGTCCTTTACGGCGATCGAGACGGGGGCGTATATGTCGGTACATCCGGCAATGGACTATTTCATTTTTCTTCCGCAACCATTGATTCATCCCGGCCGATTCCACAACCCGGAGGCAATGATGTGCGCGCCCTGTACCAGGACCTTTATGGTGCTTTATGGGTGGGAACCAATGGCGGGGGGCTGGTGCGGGTTCACAAGAACAGGGCCGAAGTGTTGACCTCTCGCCAGGGACTCCCCGGTGACTCGATTCGCAGTATTATCGAGGATCATGAAGGCAGCTTGTGGGTGGGTACGCGCAATGGACTGGTCCAACTGACCGACGACCGCTACATCCTGTTCGACTCCCGCAACGGATTGCCCGTGGATGAAGTAAGGTGCGTACTGCCCGGAACCGATGGTGATATGTGGATCGGTACGGTTGAGGGCGGCCTGGTGCATTATTCCAAAGGAAAGTTTGAATCGTTGACTGAGCGCGAAGGGTTGCGCAGTGAACGTATCTGGAGCCTGGCGTCAGATCCGCGGGGGGGAGTGTGGATCGGCACATATGGCGGTGGTCTCCATCATCTGGACCGGTCCGGTCGCATGCGCGTATGGGACAAAACCCGGGGGATGCCGAATGACATCATTCGTGCCATTCTGGTGGAAGAAAACGGCCGGGTATGGGCGGCGACCAATGGCGGTGGTGTGGCCGTGCTCGAAAATGACCGCGTGGTGAAATGTTACAGCCGCGAAAACGGCATGCCTTCAGATTTTGTTTACGCCATCGCCCGGGATCAGGCCGGCCATTTGTGGTTCGGCACATATGACGCTGGGTTGGTGGAATTGGCAGACGGCCGTCTCAGGATCTATGGCTCGGAATATGGGTTGGATTCTCATGCCATCTGGACCATCTATCCGGATAAGGACCGCAACCTGTGGCTGGGCACGGATGACGGCGGTTTGAAACGTTTTTACCACGGTCGGGTGGATACGTACACCATTCGTGACGGCCTGTACAGTGATTCCGCCTTCCAGATTGTTGAGGACGGAGGCGGCCGTTTGTGGATGAACTGTAACAAGGGTGTATACAATGTTCATATCCGTGACCTGCTGGCGTTCAGCGCGGGAAAAATCAATCAGTTTGTTTCCACATCGTATGGGCGGGCGGAAGGTCTGCGTGCCATTGAAACCAGTGGCCCGGCACAACCCGCGGGGTGCCGTGATTTTGCGGGCCGGATGTGGTTTTCCACTATTAACGGGGTGGCTGTGTTTGACCCTGAATGGCAACCGGAAAAAGATATCCAACCGCCCGTGGCCATTGAACGCATCCTCATCAATCGCAACGAATATTTTCCTGGGGACGATATCGTGGCCGCTCCGGGGAGAGGAAGGCTTGAAGTCGAATATACGGGTTTCAGCTTCCGCCTGCCCGCAGCCCTGCGATTCCGCTATCGTCTGAAGGGCCACGAAGATGATTGGATCGATGCGGGAAACCGCCGGTTTGCCGCTATAACGAACCTTTCTCCGGGGATTTATCGTTTTGAAGTCGCAACCCGGCTGGTCAATGGGGATTGGAGTCGGGAACCGGCAGCGTTCAGCTTTCATCTGGAACCTCATTTCCACCAGACTTACTGGTTTTATATCCTGGTTGTCTTGATTGTTCTGGGCCTGATGGGGCTGGTTTACCGGTTCAACCTCAAGCAACTGCATCGACGGCAGCGGCAGCTGTCTCAGATGATAGAAGAGCGAACCAGCCAATTGAACACGGCCAACCGCCGTCTGAACCAGACCAACGTTCAGCTGCAGGAAGCCAACATGAAACTCAAGCATCTGGCGCATATGGATGGAGTCACCCAGATCGCCAATCACCGCTTTTTTCTGGAAACCCTGGAAAAAGAATGGCGCATGGCCTTGCGCCGGCCGGGGCCCATCGCCCTTGTGTTTGCCGACATCGATTTCTTCAAGGATTTTAACGACACCCACGGCCACCAGGAGGGGGATCGTTGCCTCCAGAGGGTAGCCGGAACCATCCAGGCTTGCGTGAAGCGACCGCGGGATTTTGTGGCCCGGTACGGCGGCGAAGAGTTCGTGGTAATCCTTCCCGACACCTCAGCTGATGGGGCCAGGGTCATGGCGGAAAACCTGCGCATTGCCGTTGAGTCCCTGCAAATTCCCCATGGAGCTTCATCGGTCAGTTCCTGGGTGACCATCAGTCTGGGTGTGGCCGCCAGGGTTCCCGACGCTCAGGAAACAGCCATGTCTCTTCTCAGAGCCGCTGACCAGGCTCTGTATGCCGCCAAACGCGGCGGTCGAAATATGGTGGCGGTTGAACCGGAATCCAAATGAGTTCCGGAAAAAAGCGACCGTTTTCCGGCCGGGGTTTGAGTTTTTTTGCCAGTGACCTGCATGGTTGTACGGAACGCTATGAGAAGCTGTTTGAACGCATAGAAAAGGAGCGTCCGCCGGCTCTTTTTCTGGGAGGAGACCTGCTTCCGGCGGTGGGAAAGCATGCCGGGAAAGGCGGCTTCGTGCAGGACTATCTGGGTCCGGCTTTTGCGGAGCTTCATCGCAAATTGGAACCGGACCTATTCCGGGTTTTCCTGATCCTGGGCAACGATGATCCCCGGGTTCATGAACCCGCGGTCCGCGCGGCTGAGGCCGCGGGCGCCTGGAAATATATGCACGATCGCTGGGCGGAATGGGAGTCGCTGCGGGTCTGCGGCTACGCTTTTGTGCCTCCGACGCCGTTCCGGCTGAAAGACTGGGAGCGATATGATGTATCCCGCTTTGTGGATCCCGGTTGCACCCACCCACTGGAAGGAACTACCAGTTACCCGGTCACGGAATCGGAACTGGCGTTTCTTACCATTCAGGAAGGCCTGGCCAGGCTGACCCGAAACGATCCCATGGATAACGTCGTGTGTCTGTTTCACGCGCCTCCCTACAGTACCGGTCTGGACCGGGCCGCCCTCGACGGCCGTTCAATCGACCACGTTCCCCTGGATGTGCACGTGGGCAGTATCGCCATTCGACGTTTTATCGAGGAGCGGCAACCCCTGCTTACCCTCCACGGTCATGTTCACGAATCGGCGCGTTTGACCGGGATATGGAAAGAGCTGCTGGGGCGAACGGTCATGCTTTCGGCCGCTCACGACGAAAAGGAACTCTGTCTGGTGAGGTTTGATCCGGAGCATCCCCAGGATGCCACCCGGGAACTGATATAACCGCGGTGAACAAAGGAACGCCTTGTTCACCGCTCTAGTTCTCCTCTCTCTCCAACTTCGCCCTAACAAAACCCAAACAAAACCGGATGAATTCATTGATTCCCGGCTCCCGTTATGATACAAAAATACCTTATGAATGTTGCCCTGAACTGGTTGTCACAATCATCATGAATCTTGAATTGAATCCAATACAGGAGCCTTGCGCATGGAAAAGCAACTTATGCCCCAACTGGATGAGCAGCAGTGTGAAAAATTCCGGAACATTCTCAGAAAGAAAGCACACCTTCCCGGGGTTTTGATCGGCCTGCTGCAAGAGGCCCAGGAACTTTTCGGCTATATCCCTGAAACCATTATCAGTGAGATCGCAGCCGCGACCGGGGTGCCCTCGGCCAACATCTACGGCGTGATTACTTTTTACTCTCAATTCCGCCTGCAGCCCATGGGCCGGAACGTGATCCGCATATGCGAAGGGACGGCTTGCCATGTCAATGGCGCCAAAGGGATTCTTCAAGCCATTGAAGATGAATTGAGCATCGGTGTCGGGGAAACAACCGCCGACGGTGAGTTCACGCTGTTGTCCGTGGCCTGCCTGGGTTGCTGTTCCCTTTCTCCGGTGATCATGATCAACAGCGAAACCTTCGGGCGGCTGACGCCACAGAAGGTTCGGGATATCCTGAAGCAACACCGGCAGCGAACGGCCTGAGGGAGAACCAGCATGAAACAGATCAAGGTTGGGTTGGCGACTTGTGGAATTTCGGCCGGAGGCGAAGCGGTTTTCTCCGCCCTGCGGGAGCGGTTGGAAGCCACAAAAGCGAACGCGGAACTCCTGGAAACAGGCTGCGTTGGCATGTGCTACAACGAGGTGCTGGTAGAGGTCGTTGACAAAGACATCCACCACTTGTACAGCAATGTGACACCGGAACGGGTGGCACGGATCGTGGACGAAGATGTGATCGGCGGCAGGGCCATTGATGAGTGGTTGGTTTCCGGTCCGGGCGTGGACCGCGAAGCGGCTTTTTTCTCGAAGCAGAAGCGAATCGTTTTAAGCAATTGCGGCATTATCGACCCGGGCTCCATTGTCGACTATATCGATCGTGAGGGTTACCAGGCAATCCGCAAAGTCATTACCGACATGACTCCGGAAGCGGTCATCGAGATGATTCAGGCTTCCGGCCTGCGGGGGCGCGGCGGCGGCGGATTTTCCACCGGACTGAAGTGGAAATTCGCCCGCATGGCCCGGGGAGATCAGAAATACATTATCTGTAACGCCGATGAAGGCGATCCCGGTGCGTTCATGGACCGTTCCGTGCTTGAGGGGGATCCACACGCGGTGCTTGAAGGCATGATGGTTGCTGCCTATGCCATCGGCGCGGATATCGGTTATATCTATGTGCGGGCTGAATATCCCAAAGCCATCCAGCGCCTGCGCCGGGCGATTGCTCAGTGCGAGGAGCGCGGATTCCTGGGCAAGGGAATTTTCGGAAGCAAGACGGACCTCAAGTTGCATATCAAGGAGGGAGCCGGGGCGTTTGTCTGCGGTGAAGAAACGGCGCTGATCGCTTCTATTGAAGGCAAACGCGGCGTGCCGCGCATACGCCCGCCTTTCCCGGCCAACAAGGGGCTCTGGGGCAAACCGACCAATATCAACAACGTGGAGACTTATGCCAACGTGCCCTGGATCGTGCGCAACGGCGCGGATGCCTTTGCTTCCATGGGGACCGAACGCTCCAAGGGAACCAAAGTTTTCGCCCTGGCAGGAAAGATTGCCAAGAGCGGCCTGGTTGAAGTGCCCATGGGCATCACCATCAACGAGATCGTTTTTGATATCGGTGGCGGTATTCGGGATGGAAAGGCGTTCAAAGCCGTGCAGATGGGCGGACCATCGGGAGGATGCATTCCCGCCGCAATGGGGGATTTGAATATCGATTATGATGAAATCACCAAGACCGGAGCCATCATGGGTTCCGGCGGCATGGTGGTGCTGGATGAAACCACTTGCATGGTGGACATGGCAAAATACTTTCTGACCTTTACCCAGAACGAATCCTGCGGTAAGTGCACATTCTGCCGCTTGGGAACCAAACGCATGCTTGAGATACTGCAGCGCATCACCGAGGGCCGGGGCCGTGAAGGCGATATTGAGCTGTTGGAAGACCTGGCTGAAAAAGTCAGGAGCAGCAGTTTGTGCGGCCTGGGTCAAACCGCGCCCAACCCGGTATTAACGACTTTGAAGTATTTCAGGGAGGAATACGAAGCGCATATTCACGAAAAACGTTGTCCCGCGCGTATATGCAAAGCCCTGATTCAGTATCGGATCAATCCCGAAACCTGCGTGGGCTGCACGTTGTGCGCCCGCAAATGCCCGGTGAACGCCATCAGCGGAGAAGTCAAGAAAGCCCACGTGATCGACCAGGAAGCCTGCATCAAGTGCGGGATGTGTTACGA
>JAFGNX010000206.1 GCA_016926835.1 Candidatus Aminicenantota bacterium
CGGCGATAGCCGTATTTACATACTTACAAGCACCGTCCCCATACACATTTTTTTGCCATGTCGTGCGGCGGGTGGTATAATCGCCCATGATGTTCTGCCGCAATAGTGCCTGAACCCATGAAACGCAAAGAAATCGCCTTAACCAAGGAAACCCGGCGCGCCAGGTGTGTACCCAAAATCATGGAGACCATCGCGCCCTACCTGGGATTGAGATCCAGCGACCGCGTGGCCATCAAGATCAATCTGTCCGGCTCGCGGGAAATCTACGCCAATACCAGTTATGCCGCGGTTGAATCGCTGATCTTTTTCCTTAAAGAACAGTTCGGAATCTGTGAAATCGCAGTGATCGAGGGCTCTGATGGAGCGTTTTTTTCCAATCGTTCCACCTGGGACATTTTCTACAAATTTCGCTACAAGGAAGTGGAGTTGAACGGTGCCCGTCTGGTGAACCTGGACGAGTTGGAACACGACGAAAGCCTGACGGTCCAGACCCTTTCCGGTGAGCGCCCCGTCCATTTTGCCCGCTTTGAAGCGGATTACCTGATCAGTGTCGTGCCCCCCAAAACCCATAATATCTTTCCTGTTTCCCTGGCCATTCCCAACCTGGTGGGATTTGTGCGGCCTGAGGAGCGGGTCCTGATGTTTGGAGCGTCCCGCACTGAAATGCGCCGGCTGAGTTTCAGCGGCAACCAGCGCTATTTCCAGCTTATCGATAATGCCGGGCGCAATTTCGCCGCCTTGCTGGGTAAGATCAGTCCCGACCTTGTTTTGATCGATGGTTTGTACGGTATGGAAGGCAAGGGCCCCATCAAGGGCAGTCCCGTGTTTCATGGTTTTGCCGTGGCATCGGAGGATCCGGTCCAGGCGGATGCCATGGCCACGTATGTAATGGGAATTAACGTCAACGACGTGAGTTACCTGAAGTACGCCGCCGAGGCCGGCCTCGGCAACCTGTGCTGGCAGAATGTGATCGGCGTGGATCCGGCGCAGGTTAAATTTCCCTATCGACCGCACCCGCTGCACCCCAGACAGCGTTGCTGGCTCAAACATACGGAAAAGAGCGTGAATGGGGCAGCCCGACTCAACGACACTCCGAATCCATCCGGGAGCCGTTCATCCCGGCGCCGCCACGAGCACGGCCAGTCATGAGCCGGACCGCCTGAATTGACACTCCCCGGCAAGAATGGTATAGAGGTAAACTGAGAATACTCCGGAGATATCCACATGCATTTTCAATCCCGAATGATCTGGTTGATCTTGTTCTTTCTGTTCACCTGGGGTTGCACCCGGCATGCCCAGGCACCCAGAACGGAACCGCCTCCCGAAACCGCGACTGAGGAGCAGACCCCTTCGCCTGCAGTGGAGCAACCGGAAGCTCCGCCCGTGGAGCCAACTGATGGCCAGCGCATGGAGCAGGCATTGCAGGCGTATCAGCAAGCGCTGGAGGCCTGGGAGGCCGGAGACAGCGAAGGCGCCATGACCGGACTGGACACGGCCTATGCCTTGCTGCTGAAAGTGGAAGCATCAACTGAATCCACCTTGACCGACGAGAAGAACGATCTGCGTCTCATGATCGCGCGCCGCCTGGTGGAGATTTTCGCATCCGACCAGGTGGCGGTGGGGGAGAATCATCGTTTTATCCGCCTGGAAGAGAACGAACATGTGCTCAAAGAGATCAAACGGTTTCAGACAGTAGAGCGGCGTTACTTTCTGGAATCTTACCAGCGTTCCGGCCGTTACCGGTCCATGATGGTGCGGGAATTACAGGCGGCGGGCTTGCCCACGGATCTCTCCTGGATACCCCTGATAGAAAGTGGTTTCAAGTTACGGGCCTATTCGCGTGCCCGCGCCCTGGGGCTGTGGCAGTTTATCTCATCCACGGGTTACCGTTTCGGGCTCAAGAAAGACCGTTGGGTGGATGAAAGAATGGATCCGGTCAAGGCCACCCGGGCGGCGGTTCAGTACCTGAAGGAGTTGCACGGCTACTTCGGCGATTGGAGCACGGCACTGGCAGGGTACAATTGCGGTGAATTCAGGGTACAGCGGGTCATCCGCGCTCAGCGCATCAACTATCTGGACAACTTCTGGGACCTCTACCTCATGCTGCCCAGGGAAACGGCCCGGTTTGTGCCCCGGTTTATCGCCACGCTGATGATCGTACGCGACCCGCAGCGATACGGTTTTGACCTGCCCGCTCCGGATGCTCCCGCAGACACCGAAATCGTAGTGATTCATCAACCCTTGAAACTGTCTGAGTTGGACCAGAAACTGGGTCTCGAACCGGGTACGCTGGCGCAGTTGAATCCGGAGTTGCGTCACCAGGCCACCCCGGACCGGGAATACACGCTGAGGGTTCCCGGCGGTTCCGCCCGGCAGGCCCTGGAAGCGGTGGCGCAAATCTCACGCTGGATTCCGCCAGAAGCCACCTACGTGATCCACTATGTGCGCCCCGGGGAAACGGTGTCCGGAATCGCCAGCCGCTACCGCACATCCTCACGCCAGATTGCGAGGCTGAACCGATTGCGCAGCAATTTTCTGATTCGTCCCGGGCAACGCTTGAAAGTTCCCGCCCGGGGCGGGGTTGCCCCACCCGGGCCGCGACCGCAGAAAGCCGCGCCCTTGCAGAGCGCAAGCAACGGGGAAGCCACCTACACAGTCAAACGCGGCGATTCGCTTTACCGCATCTCAACCATGTTTGCGGTGTCCGTAAAGGAGTTGCGTGAGGTCAACAACCTGCCCGGAAATCAATTGCATGTGGGACAGAAACTGACGATTCCCCATAAAATCCCCGAGGGGGCACGGACCTACGTGGTTCAACCCGGGGATACTCCATACGACATCGCCCGCAGTCACAGCATGACGCTGCAGCGTTTCATGAGCCTCAACCGGCTGGGCAGTCGCACCGCCATTTACCCGGGTCAGACGGTGTGGGTGGAATAAACCAGGGCGGCAGCACGCCTAAACCCGATTAAAAACCGTTGGGTTCCCCGTCCGGCAGGTGAACCCATATGCGGTTGCGACCGGCGTGTTTGGCGGCATAGAGTGCCTGGTCGGCACGGTGAACGGCGGCCTGGATGTCATCTTCTCCCAGCAGTTGCGATATGCCGAATGAAGCGGTGATCTCCCGGTCGACTTCGCGGATGTCCAGATCCTGTAATGCGGCCTGAATGCGGCGGGCGCAGGCCTTGGCCTGAATCACCGCGGAGTGGGGGAGTAACATCAGGAACTCTTCACCGCCCCAACGGCATGAAGTGTCTTCCACCCGCATCTGTTTGCGAATCAATTCACCCACCGCGGCCAGGACATTATCTCCCACCTGGTGTCCAAAGTCGTCGTTGATGGCTTTAAAGTGGTCCAGGTCCATCATGATGATTGAGCAATCCAGGCCGTGGCGGGAAACAAGGGCGGCTTCTCGCTGCATGATGGGGGTTAGGGCGCGGCGATTCTTGAGGCCGGTCAGGGGATCGGTGATGCTTAATTCGAGAATGCGATGGTTGGCGCGTGCTAGTTCGTCGCGACTTCTGCGATAGGAACGGTTGAGTTGAACCAGTTCGTCGTTGAGGCGGGAAACATCGGTCAGGACGCTTTGTCCTGCGGGGTCATCGATTTCGCCCAAAAAAAGAATTCTTTTGTCAGTCACAAAGAAATGACCCACCAGGCGATGGGCGCCGTCGCGGCCGGGCAGGGCGATTGCCTGGGAACTGCCGGTCAATTCAGCCAGGATGGGATGGACATGAGCGGTGGAGTACTTGTCCGACAACCAGCGCCCCCGAGCCGGAACGGGACGGACGGGATCGTCCGGATTGCCGTTTGACGCCAGGACGCACAGGTCACGATCGAGCAGGATGCAAACCAGGTGGGGCATGTCCAGCAGGGCGGTAGACAATCCAGGGACCGGACCTTCCAAAACGGCGATCAAGTCATCCAGGCTCATGGCAAAACCCCTATTTCATGGCAACCCATGCGAATAAAAGCGGTTGTTTCCCGGATCCATGGCGTTTTTTATTTCTGGCGGTGGTTATGGCGGGAATGAAACTTTTCCTTCAGGCGCTGGTCCACCACGTCCGGCACCATTTGCTGGATCGATCCGCCCAGGCGGTAAATCTCCTTGACCAGGCGGGAGCTGAGAAAGGAGTAGCACACGGAGGGGACCAGGAAAATGGTTTCGACCTCGCGGTTGATGCGCCGGTTCATCAATGCCATCTGGAATTCCACTTCGAAATCGGAAATGGCGCGCAGCCCCCTGACAACGGTGTGGATACCTTTGCGATCGACGTAATCCACCAGCAGTCCTTCAAAGGCGTCCACTTCGATACGGGGGTTCTTGTTGAAACACTGGTGAATCATTTCCAGGCGTTCATCCAGGGTGAACAGGGATTGCTTATCGGGGTTGGTTAATACGGCCACGGTGATGTGGTCGAAAATCCGCAGGCCCCGCTCGATGATATCGATGTGGCCATTGGTAATGGGATCGTAGGATCCGGGGTAAACCGCGTTCTTGGTGTTACTCATGATCAACCTCTAGGGTATTGAGCCATAGGCGCAAACGTTGTTTTAAAGTTTCCAGGTCCCGGTCGTTGACGAGGACAAAATCCGCGACGCGCATGCAATCCCCCACGCGCTGGCCATCAGGGGGTTCGTTGTCTCCCCACTCCCGCTCCAGGCGTGCCCGCAGTTCCGCTTCCGTCATGCGGTCTGTTTCGCGGGCCCGGGATAGCAGGCGCCGCATGATCTGGGACAGGGGCGCGTCCACGCCCAGCAGGAAAAAAGCGGGCAGATCGCGCAGGGCCTCCACCTCAGCGGGGTTGCGGATACCGTCGATTACCCAGCGGGTGGTATCGGCCTGCTGCCGAATGTGGGCCGCCACCTTCCGGCCCAGAACACCACCCCCGCCTTCGCGCCGCAGGCGGTTGCCGATGTCCTGCATTTCCCGCCGGTTAACCGGGCGTCCCAGGCGTCGCGCCTCGGCGCGCACCATGTCCGACAGGGAGATATAGTGAAAACCCTCAGCCTGCAGAAGCCGGACCACTTCACCCTTGCCCGAACCCATGCGCCCGGTCAGGCCGATATACAGTCTGGGGCCCGGCGATTCAGCCCCTGTAGCGGTCACGGTCATCGATGATGTCATGGGTCTGCCAGTCCTGAATCCAGTCATCCACCTGGAACACCCGCCAGGGCGTGTCGCCTTCCGCAACCGAGCAGACCACGCGTCGCAAACCGGCGTTGATGATCATTTTCTTGCAAATAAAGCAGGGAAAGGCGTTCAGAACCCGGTTATCCTTCCGGTACTCGCCGTGAATGAACATGTCGCCTCCCAGCAGGCTGACGCCCGCGCGCGCGGCGTTGATAATGGCGTTCTGTTCGGCGTGTACCGAGCGGCACAGTTCGTACTGGGTGCCCGACGGGATGTTGAGTTTCTGCCGCAGGCAGAAGCCGTGGTCCAGGGAGCTGCGGGTCTTGCGCGGCGCGCCCACGTACCCGGTGGCGATGATCTGGTCTTCTTTGACGATAATGGCGCCCATCAGCACTTTTAAACAGGTCGAACGGGTCGCCACCACGCGGGCGATGCTGAGGTAATAGCGGTCCTTTTCCGGTCTTTCCACACTCATTGCCCCAGTGTACTCCAACCCTTTACCCGAATGCAAGCGGGAAGCTCTGGACATGGTTGCCAAAAGCGGCATGGCTGTGGTAGGGTTAGAAAATCGCCGGAATTCCTGGTGTGAAAAAAGCATGGATATACTCGAATTCGAGGGCATCCGTTTCCGCCTGGCGCGGCGGCGGGTACGCCGGGCGCGCATCGAGTTCTCTCTTCCCCAACCCTTGTTGGTGGTGCCGTTGCGCGCCCGGCCGGAAGAGGTGTTGCGGTCTAACCGTGAATCCATCCATAGCCGCTATGTGCGCATGTGCGAAAAGTGGCGGAAAGCCGCGCAATTAGAGTTGCTGGATCGCAACCAGGAGCAGATCCACAGGTTGGCCGCGATTTATCTTCAACGCTATACCCGGATGCTGGGGGTGGAGCGCCCGCAATTGACCTGGCGGCGCATGACCAGTCGCTGGGGAACCTGCAGCAGCAAGGGCGTTATCCGCCTCAACCGTTTTTTGCGCCATTTGCCGGAACCCCTGGTGGCCTACGTGGTGTTTCATGAAACCCTCCACCTGGTCAACATGCGCCACGACCGCCACTTCCGCCTCAGCGTGGCACAGGTGTTTCCCAATTACCGGGAAGTGGATCGACAACTGGAACTCTACGGCATCCGCATGCGCCATCCGGACCTGGGGACGGTGCTTGTAAACATGTAAATACGGAATTTTGGATAACGAGAAAAGGTAACAGGTGACGGGAAGGCAGGTGACAGTTGACTGCAATCCGGAGGCAGGGTAACATGACCTCAGCAACCTCCAGGAGTCCACATGCACAACGCGATTGCCGAGTTGGTTAAACGAATCGGAACGGTGATCCTGGGCAAAACCCCGGAAATCCACCTGGTGGTGACCTGCCTGCTGGCCCGCGGGCATTTGCTCATTGAAGATTTGCCGGGCATGGGGAAAACCACTCTGGCCCAGGCCATCGCCCGCTCCCTGGGCATGCGTTTTTCGCGCATCCAGTTTACCAGTGATATGTTGCCTGCCGATATCATCGGCGTTTCCGTATTCGACCGTGAAAAAAACGAATTCCACTTTCATCCCGGTCCCCTGTTCGCCCAATTGGTGGTGGCCGATGAACTCAACCGCGCCACACCCCGCACCCAGAGTGCCTTGTTGGAAGCCATGGAAGAGCGACAGGTCTCACTGGAGGGTACGACTCGTGAGTTGCCACGCCCTTTTTTCGTGATCGCCACCCAGAACCAGCGCTATCATGTGGGCACTTTTCCCCTGCCGGAATCGCAGTTGGATCGTTTTCTTATGCGTTTGCGGCTGGGGTATCCCGATCCCCCCGCTGAGCGGCAGTTGCTGACCGGAGAAAACCGCGCGGATATGGTGCGCCGGCTGCAGCCGGTCATGACCGTCGATGAATTGATTCAACTCCAGAATGCCGTCCCCCGGATCCATGTCTCCACGGCCATCCTGGATTACGTGCAGGATATCATGGCCGCGTCCCGCAGCCGCCCCCAGCAATGCCTGGGCCTTTCTCCCCGGGCCGGGATCTCGCTGGTACGCGCCGCCCAGGCATGGGCCCTCACTGAAGAGCGGGACATGGTGCTTCCCGAAGACGTTCAACGGGTGGCCGGGAGCGTGCTGGAACACCGTCTCAATCCCGAAGGGGGCCGCCAGGGGGATGATGCCTGCAGCACGTGGGAAAATCTGCTGCGGTCGATCCCCCTGCGTCGCTGAAAGACAATGGCCCGAAAGCGCGGGGCCG
Source organism: Candidatus Aminicenantota bacterium (assembly GCA_016926835.1). Lineage (GTDB taxonomy): Bacteria > Acidobacteriota > Aminicenantia > UBA2199 > UBA2199 > UBA876. The sequence continues at coordinate 7,361 of JAFGNX010000206.1, forward strand.
TAACCCGGGTACGCTTGACCGCCGCGGGAGGGGCCTACCTGCTGATCGTGTTCGCCATTCTGATAGCCGCCATCAACTACAGCAACAGCCTGGCTTTTATTCTATGCTTTCTGATGCTGGGGATTTTGGTCAGTTCCGCCGCCATGGGGCGGGGCTACGTGGCAGGCGTGCGCTTGAGACACGTGCGCCTTCACCCCGCATTCGCCGGCCGTGGGGTCAAGCTCACGTTGGAATTGATCGCATCCGGCGGAGGCGGTCGGCCCGCCCTGTTTGCCTCCGCCGCCGGGGGTGACGGATGGGGAGAAGTCGCCGGTCCCATCAACCTGCACCACAGTGGCGCCATGGTTACGGATGTGGGGATTCCCGCTATTCGACGCGGGTCTTTTCACCTCACTGCCGTGCAATGGGAAACCCGTTATCCCCTGGGGGTCTTTCGTTGCCGGCGCGAGGTTCAGGTAAAGAACCCCTACCTGGTGTATCCGCATCCGCAAGGACAGCGGCCCTGGCCCCAACCGGAAAGTCGCTGGTACGATTGGACCGAGGGCTCTCACATGAGTGGGGGAGATGACTTTAACGGACTGCGGCCCTGGCGGGTGGGAGAGTCCTGGCGCCATATCGACTGGAAGTCCGTGGCACGCGGACGTTCCCCGAATATCAAGGAGTTTTCCGGTGGCGGCCAGGTGCGCACCTGGTTTGATTGGAACCAGCTTACGGGGTTACCGGTGGAAGAGCGCTTGTCACAGTTGACACGCTGGGTGCTGGATGCCGCCCATCTGGGGGTGGAATATGGATTGCGGCTTCCGCAAAAGAGCGTTGAATCCGGTTCCGGCACCCGCCACACCCGCACCTGCCTGGAAGCGTTGGCCCGGTACGGAGAAGATCAATGAGCGGGCCTCAACACGCGGTCATGCCCCTATCGACACGGGCGTTGAACCGCATGAAACTGGCGTTTCTGTTTGCCGTGGCCGGCCAGGTCCCGCATTTGCCGTTCTGGCCCACCACCATGGCCTTCGTGTTACTGGCCTGGCGCCACCACCTGGACCGACGTCGCCGTCCTTTACCGCCGCCCGGGGCGCGCCTGGTGCTGGCCCTTGGGGCCTGCGTGGTGGTCTACCTGCAGTTCGGGTTTTTTATGGGGAGGGATCCCGGGGTATCCGCCCTGGTCGTGCTGGCTGCGGTCAAGTTGCTGGAGGTACGGCAATCCCGCGATTTTCATTTAATGGGATACCTGTGCTATTTCCTCACAGCCGCAATGTTTTTGTTCACACAGGAATTGCCGGCGCTGTTGTTCGGCGTGCTTCAACTCCTGACTGTTAATGCAGCTTTCCTGCAATTGTATGCCGGGCGATCCCGCAGTATACGTCCCTTGCGCGGCGCATCCGGGCTGTTGCTGGCCTCGATTCCGGTGGCCGTTGTGTTGTTTGTGCTTTTTCCCCGTTTTCCCGGACCGTTGTGGGGACTTGGGGGCGCGGGGGGGGAATTCGGGGTTTCAGGCTTTAGCGATACACTGCAACCGGGAAGCGTGGCCCGCATGGTGGAATCACAACGGGCGGTTTTGCGCATGAAGGTGGTGGAAGCGGAACTGCCGCCGCCGCCGCAACGCTATTTTCGCGGCCTGGTTCTGTGGCTGACAGATGGCCGGACCTGGTATCCCGGACGCATCCGGGAAAGTATCACCGGGTCACAGCGAAGAGCAAGGGGTGGCGTAGACCAGGAAATCATGTTGGAACCCCACGGCCAGCGCTGGCTCTTTGCCCTGGATTATCCGGTTCGGGTTCCACCAGGTAGCCTGGTTGGCCCCGGCAATGTGTTTCGCTACCATCGACGCGTTGAACGTCCCATTCGATATCGGGTCGACTCCAGGATCGGCGGCATGATCCCCGAACCCGATTTACATCCGCTGTTGCGGCGCATGGCCTTGCAACTGCCCCGGGAAATCAACCCCGGATTGCGGGACCTGGTTGAGCAATGGCTTGAGAGGGATTCGGACGCGCGCTCCCTGGCGGAAAGGGTTCTGGCATTTTTCCGCTCAGCCGGATTCACCTATTCATTGGAGCCCGGCAACCTGGACCCCCGTGATCCCGTGGGCGATTTTCTCTTGCACTCCCGCCGGGGTTTTTGCGGGCATTACGCGGCGGGATTCGCCTTGTTAATGAGGATGGCCGAGGTTCCCTGCCGGATTGTGGCCGGATATCAGGGTGGAGAAATCAATCCCGTTGACGGGCAACTGGTGGTCCGGGACGCGGACGCCCATGCTTGGGCGGAAATCTGGCTGGAGGGTCGCGGCTGGCTGCGTGTGGATCCCACTGCCGCGGTGGTACCAGAACGCCTCGAGTACGGCGGCCGCCTGAATGCTTCGCTGGATGAGATGGCGGCCGGGAGCCCGGAGGATCGCTCCAGCGTGTTGCGCCGGGCCATGGCGGAAGGGGCGTTGGCGCGAGCCTGGCGCTGGATCCGTGACTATTGGGACGTGGCACGCAACTACTGGCAGACCTGGGTCGTGCGCTACGATCGTTACCAGCAGCACGGCCTCTTGTCCAGATTGGGCGTGCGTGGTTTGCGGAGTGCCGGCAAACTGGCCCTGGTACTGTTGTTCATGGTTTTTACCTGGCGCCTGACGCGCTGGCTGTTTCGTTCACCCGCGCAAAGGCGTCCCGATCTGCTGGAGAGATGCTGGCGCCTGCTGGAATCCCGCTTGTCCCGTGGCGGGATGAGCGTGGAACCCTGGCGGGGCCCGCTTGATGTCAGCCGGCAGGCGCGCCGCCGATTCCCTGACCAGGCGCATACCATTGACCGGGTGATTCAAACCTATATCCGCGCGCGTTACGGGAATTCTTCTGAACCCGGCGCGGGCAAGGCACTGCTTCGACGAGTCAGGAAACTGAAACTCCCGCGCCGTTCAAAAGCCTGACATGGAGCGCGAGGTCTGATATAATCAGACTCCCTTCGGGAGTTGAACCATGTCTTTTTCCAATCCGTCCGCGTTGTGGTTGCTGGCATTACTGGTTCCGTTCATCCTTCTGGCCATTATCAGCCGGCGTTTGCGCAACCGCCGGCTGGCGGACTTTTTTTCCAGCCATGCCCGTTCCAGAATGGTGGTGCGGGGGGGGCAGGAAATCGATGTATTCAAAACCCTGTTGTTGACTCTTTCAATGGGATTTCTGATCCTGGCGCTGGCGGGCCCGGAATGGGGCGAACGTTACGAGCCCCTTGAAGTGCGGGGAACGGAGATGGTCTTTCTGCTGGATACTTCCCGTTCCATGGCTGCCGCGGATCTGCAGCCCAGTCGCCTGGAATCGGCGCGCCAACTCATTATTACCGCAGCGGATACTCTGGCGACCGACTACGTATCGTTGATCCATTTCGCGGGGCGCGCGGTTGTGCAATGTCCGTTGACCGTTGATTACGAAGCCTTCAAACTCTTGGTTCAGGCTTCCGATATCAGCCCCCCGGAAGAACAGGGCACCAACCTGGCGGCCGCGCTTGACCTGGCCATTCAGGTGCTGGACGCGGAACGCAAAGCGCAACGGGTGATGGTTTTGATCACCGACGGTGAAGACCAGGAAGGGGGGTGGCAGGAACGGGTGCCTCTACTGAAAGAAAGGGGGATTACGGTGTTTTCCGTTGGAGTCGGGGCGCTGGAAGGCGCGCCCATTCCCCTGAGAAGTGAGAATGGAGAAGTCACGGATTGGAAACGTGATCAACAGGGACGGATGGTGAGGACACGCCTGGATGAGGAGCCGCTGAAACAGCTGGCACGGGAAAGCGGAGGGCGTTATTTCCGCCTGACGGATCCCGGGGACATGGAGCATTTTGTTACGGTATTGAAAACCTTTGAACGACGTGTACTTCAACGCAAAGTGCGCCGGGTCCGGGTCCCCCGGTTTCAATACCCCTTGGGGGTTGGTATAATACTTCTCTTTCTGGAGATGGTTCTGACAACGAGGCGAATTCGATGGACAAAAGACTGATCGCATTATGCCTGGTTCCCCTGCTGTGCGGGTGGCATTGGTTTGACCCCGCCGCCCGACGCAACGCGGCCGGAATGGAAGCCTACTCCCAGGGTCAATTCGGCGAGGCGTTGCAGAAATTTCTTTCCGCCCGGGGCTTAAAGCCGCAGGACGCCGCCCTGCAGCACAACACCGCGGCCGCGATGTACAAGTTGGGCAAATTTCAGGAAGCCCTGGAAGAGTTCTCCCGTGTGGATCCGGAGAGCCGAGGGGTGTCCCGGCGCGATTTTCATTACAATCTCGGCAACACTTACTTTCGCCTGAAACAGTTCGACAAGGCCCTGGATCATTACAAGCAGGCTTTGCTCCAGGACCCCGGGGACTTTGATGCCAAGCGCAATTTTGAGCTGGCTCTGCAGCAATTGCAACAACAGAAAAAACAACGTCAAGACCCGGAGCAGTCTCCCCGCGACCAGAAACGAAAACCCGGTGAATCAAAGCCGGACGCCCAGCCGCCCAAGGGAGAAAACGGGAAAGAACAGAAACCGCAAGAAAAATACCGGACATTGTTGCAATACCTGTCTCAGAAAGAGAAGGAACAACTGAAGGAACGCAAACGCAAAGTGGCCCGGGAAGCCCGGCGCGAAAAAGACTGGTGATGATGCTACGGCTCCGGATTGCAGCATGGATACTTCTTATGGCCGGCGTTTGCCTGTCCGCCCAGAAAGTGGAGTTCAGTGCCCGCGTCCATGCCCAGCGCATCGGCCTGGAAGATACACTTGAGTTTACCCTGACTCTCAGCGGAGTGGACAACCCGGTGCCTCCTGATCTTTCGGATTTAACAGACTTTGCCGTACAATCGCGTTCCCAGTCAACCGAATTCCGCATGCTTAACGGGCGGACTTCCCACTTGACCCGGTTTGAATACCGGTTGTCGCCGCGGCGAACCGGAACGTTAACGGTTCCGGCATTGCGTTACGAAGCCCGGGGACAGATACTGGTCACCAAGCCCATCCAGGTGGAAGTGGTAAAGGGCAGCGTGGCGCCTCCTCCCGGGCAACGTTCTCTTTTTGGGGAAGACCTGTTTGCTTTTCCGCGGGAACGTGGGCGCGATCAGGAGCCCGTAGATGTCCGCCTGGTTACGGATGTATCCCCCCGCAGCGTGGTTGTCGGCCAGCAGATCATGGTCCGGGTTCGATTGCTGACCCGCAACACCGTGCGCGCAGTCAACCTGTTGACTGAGCCTTCTATTTCCGGATTCTGGCAGGAGTGGTTCCCGGTTCCCCGCAGCAGTGCCGGCAGAATGAGGGAGGTAGACGGCAAGGAATACACGGAATACGATATCCGCAAAGTCGCACTTTTCCCCAACCAGAGCGGGAACCTGACCATTCCGCCCCTGGAGTTTGAAATCATCCTGGCTGAGGATGGCATGAGTTTTTTCAGCGAGCCGCGCCGCATTACCCGCAGCACGGCGCCGGAGACCATAGAGGTCCGCCCCCTGCCGGATGAGGCAACGGGGTTGCCCGCGGGTGATTTTCAGTTCAAAGTGGAGTCTCTGCCGCAGAGCGTAAAAGCGCACGAAATGGTTACGTTGAAACTGCGTATCAGCGGAAACGGGAACATGAAAACCCTCGGAGTGCCGCAATTGGAAGCGGGACCGTTTTTCCAGACGTTTCCACCCAAGGTGAACCGGGTTCTTGACCATTCCGGAAAATGGTTGCGAGGAACCGTAAGCGCAGAAATTCCCATCACCTTCCGCCGCGCTGGAGCGGTATCTCTTCCCCCCCTGGAGTTACGCTGGTGGGATCCGGCGGCACAGCAGATCCGTGTCATGGCTTCCTCACCCATGACGGTTAAGGTGATGGAAAACCGGGCCGCGGGCGAAAAAGAAGCGGTTCCGGCCGGAGGGGCGGAAGCGGTGCGCCGGGGACGCGACATTCACCACATCCAGGGGGAGGAAATCACGGATCAATCCAACTACTGGAACCGTTCCCGTTGGTACACCCGGCTGTTGCTGCTGCCTTTTCTGCTGAGCCTGGTAACAGTGATCTACCGCGGAATCTGGGAGCCTCTGATACGGCGAAGCCGCCGCCTGGAGACACGGCGTATTTTATCGCGAACCTTGAAAGATTTGCTGCGTCAGAACGACCTGGGATGCGCCGCGGGAATCATTGAGAATTACCTCAGCCGGCGTCTGGGTATGAAGCTGTCCCGCATGAACGCCGCAACCATCGCACGCGCCCTGGAAGAGCGCGGAGTCACGGAGCGGGAAATCCGCGAATTCCTGTTTCTGAAAGAGAAAATCGACTCCACGCGCTTTGCGCCCCGTTCGGGGGAGCAAGATGACAGCAAGGACCTGCGGCGCCTGGCGGAGGTGTTGCGCCGCATCGACGGGAAAATCAAATGAAAAAGACCGGGATTCTGCTGTTGTTGTTAATGGGATTCGGCCCGGCAGCCTGGGGCGAAAAGACACCGGCGTTCGTCCTGGCCAATCAGCAGTATGAAGCAGGACATTACGCTGCGGCCCTGGATGCCTATTCGCGCATCGCCGCCAGAGTGGTTAATTGGAAACTGGAATTCAACATGGGCAATTGCTGCGTGAAACTGGAGCGATTCGTGGATGCCAAGATCCACTACCTGAAAGCGCAGAAGTTGGCCCCGACACGCCGGGAAATCCGGGACAATCTTGAATACGTGGATGAACGCCTGGGACACGAAAAAGTATCACGTCAAGTGGGATTCCTGGCCAACTTATGGAACCATTTTTCCGCCCTGGTTTCCCTGAATCTGATATCGTTGCTGCTGCTCTTGTCCGTGGTGTTGCTGAACGGATTTTTCATCGCACTGCTATGGCGGGGACGTCGCAAGTGGCTTCAATACGGTCTGGGATTTGCCTTGATGGCATCATTGCTGTTTGCCGGCCTTCAGGCTGTGTACCAGCACCGCATCGATCGCAGGGATACCGCGGTGGTGACCCGCAGCCAGGCCCGGCTGCGCAGCGGGCCCGGTAAGGGGTATACGGTGTTGTTTACCTTGCGTTCCGGCCTGGACGTTCGGGTTCTGGAAAAACGGGAACAATGGTTGCAGGTGGCCGCGGGCGAAGATGTTGCCGGTTGGATTGAGTTGGCTGCCGTGGAAATCATTTGATTTGAGCATTGGAGGCCGGGCATGCGTATCCACTTGAGAAACCGTTATCTGACCCTTGAGGAGCCGGCCGTCATGGGTGTGCTGAACGTGACGCCGGATTCCTTTTTCGATGGCGGCCGATATCTGTCTTTGGACCTGGCTTTGTCGCGTGCCCGTGAAATGGTTGCCCAGGGAGTGGACATAATCGACGTGGGTGGGGAAAGCACGCGGCCGGGGGCAAGATCCCTTGATGCCGAAGAGGAGGCCAACCGGGTGGTCCCCGTGATCCGTCAGATCAAAATGGAAATGGACGTTCCCGTTTCAGTGGACACGTACAAGGAATCGGTGGCCCGCAGGGCCGTGGAAGAAGGTGCAGCAGACATCATTAACGATATTTCCGGGCTGCGGTTCAGTCCGCGCATGGCCGCGACAGTAGCTGAACTCGAGGTCCCGGTGGTGATCATGCACATCAAGGGCACGCCGGAGAACATGCAGCGCAATCCGGAGTATACCGACGTGATCGCCGAATTGACGGAGTATTTCAAAGAACGTGTGCGCATGGCCCGGTCGGCCGGTATCGCGCTGGACCGCATGCTTCTGGATCCGGGAATCGGGTTTGGGAAACGGCTTCAGGACAATATCGATATCCTGAAACGCCTGCAAACCTTCCTGGTGTTTAACTGTCCCCTCATGGTGGGGGTGTCGCGCAAATCTTTTCTTGGTGCACTGGGCGGCAAAGAGGACCCGGCTGAGCGGTTGCCGGAGACCCTGATCGCCGTTGTGTCGGCAGCCATGAACGGAGCATCCGTCCTGCGGGTGCACGACGTGGACGCGGCGGTCCGGGCCCTGAAAGTCGCCCGGGCCCTGGGCCTGTTGCCGCCACACAAGGAGGAGTTTTGACACGCCGTAAAAAAGGCTTATGGATCGAATGGGGATTTCTTTTCTGGGTCCTGCCCCTTCTCATGTGGTTGGGGGGGCGGGGTTTCCCAAAATTTGTGCCCCTGGTACTGGGCACCGTTTTCATTACCATGTACCTGGTCCGTTCCCCCCGGTTTGACAACCATCGCTTTTTTTCGCGGGAAAATATTCGGACTTTTTTCCGCGGGCTGCTGTGGAAGTTGCCTCTGGTGGGCCTGACGCTGCTTGCAGTGACGTGGCTGATCGCGCCGCAACAGTTGTTTTTTTTTCCACGTCAACGGCCGCTGATCTGGTTAATGGTAATGATTTTTTATCCCGTATTTTCCGCATTCCCCCAGGAGATCATTTACCGCGCTTTTTTCTGTCATCGCTATCGCGACCTGTTCCCCTCGTCCCGGTTGCTGCTGGTCATGAACGCGGTTTGTTTTGCGTTTGTACACATCGCTTACGGGAACCTGGTCGGACCCCTGCTTACGCTTCCCGCGGGCTTCCTGTTTGCCCGCACCTATACGCGTCACCACTCGGTTCTGCTGGCGGCCGTTGAACATGGGTTGTACGGTGCCCTGGTGTTTACCGTGGGCCTGGGGAGTTATTTTTTCCATGGCAGGATGGGA
>JAFGNX010000006.1 GCA_016926835.1 Candidatus Aminicenantota bacterium
AACTCTTCAACTCTATTTGGTGAAACCAGATGTTCCCAATCTGCGTCTAATAGAACAGTGCCGGACATGACAGATCTGATTGCCGGGTTAAAAACCCGTGACCGCCAAGCATTGGAGCGCGTGATGGACCTGTTTAAGGTAAAAATCTACAACTACCTGCGCGTTATGGTGGGAGACCCGGAACTGGCCGAAGAGTTGACCCAGGATACATTTGTCAAAGTCTATTTCAAGGGGCACACCCTGCGCTCTGATAACCTCAAGGCCTGGATATACACCATTGCCACCAATCTGGCCCGCAATGAATTCCGGCGGCAACGCATTCGTCACTGGCTCTCCCTGGAAGAAGTCGGCGAAGGTACGGCCGCGGTGAGCCCGACCATCGAAGACGATATTACGCTGGCGGGATTGTTGTCCCGCTTACCGGGAAAGTATCGCATTCCCCTGGTAATGAAAGAGTTGGACAATTTTTCTTTTAAAGAGATCGCTGCCATTACCCACAAACCGGTAGGTACGGTCAAAACCCTCGTGTTCCGGGGCAAGCAACGCATGCGTGCCATGCTGGAAGAGGATGGTTTGCCCGGGAAAACAACCGTAACCCCGGACGGTCTGGCCGGAGCCCTGGTAAACGGAGGAGTGGAATGAACCGCATGGATGATCTGTTCAACAAGCAGGAAATGCATCACTCACTGCCCGAAGGATTTGAAGAGCGGGTGTTTTCCCGCATTGAAGCCCACAAACGCCGGCGGCGATTGACCGTGACCACGGCGGTGATTTCCGCAATACTGGGCTTTGTTTTCGCCCTGGCATTGTCCCTGCCCGATTCATCCACGCAACCGCTTCTCCAGGCCAATCGTTCCACAAATGCATCCAATTCCAAAGAGGTCATTCCCGTAGTCGAAGACGTGATGTTCGCCACATATGATGGACAGACCCATTACGCGGTAGAGCAAGTCAGCCTGGAAGATGAGGCGGAGTTTTAAAAAAAAGTTGAAGAGTTGAAAAGTTGGAGAGGGAAGAAGTATATAGAGTTTGGGTGTAGGGGCGACCGGCTGGTCGCCCGTACTCTAAAAGAAGGTGGCAGGTGACAGGACAAAACCTTGATGCTTTTTTCTACTTTCTACGTTCTACCTTCTACTGGGCGGCCACAGGGAGCCGCCCCTACACTCACCCTGGCCTCTTGCCAATTGCCCTTCGCCACTTGCCAGGTACTTTTTCCTTCGACTTTCAACTTTAGACTTTCGACTTTGCCCCTACCTCTTGCCCATAGCCATTTACCTGCAATTCGAGCGGGGATTGTTGCGAAATGCGGGCTAGAACGCTTCGGTATCCACCGCGCCCGGGGCACGCTGGTAATTGAGAAACTTGGTGTACTTGTCGATAAAGGTGAGCACAATGCGCCCGGTGGGACCATTGCGCTGCTTGGCCACGATCAGGTCGGCTTCCCCCTTGCGCTCCGTGTCATGATCGTTCTGTTCCTCACGATGAAGAAACATCACCAGGTCCGCGTCCTGTTCAATGGCTCCGCTTTCTTTCAAATCAGACAACTGGTATTTGGGGCCCTCACTGCGGCGCGTGCCGCGGGTTTCCGGAGAGCGGTTCAACTGGGCCAGCGCCACTACGGGAATATGCAGTTCTTTGGCCATCTCTTTCAGGGCCGCGCTGATGGCCGACACTTCCTGGGCGCGTGAATCGCTGCGGCGCACCATGTCCGCACCCACTTTAAGCAGTTGCAGGTAATCCACAAACACGATGTCCAGACCACGCTCGTTCTTCAAGCGCCGCGCCCGGGTTTTCATTTCCACGATCGAGAGACTGGGGGAATCGTCGATATAGAGCCCGGCCCGGCCCAGATTGGACGCGGCCAACTCCAGGTCGGCCCACTCTTTCTGGGTCAGGCGGGGTTTGCCCGTGCGCAGGGCGGCCATGGAGATCCGCCCTTCCAGGGCCAGCAGGCGCATGATAATCTGGGTCCGGGACATCTCAATTGAGAAAAAACCCACGGTCTTTTCGTACTTGATGGCCATGCGCGCGGCCACGTTGAGCCCAAGCGCGGTCTTTCCCATGGAGGGACGGGCGGCGATCACGATCAGGTCACCGGGATGAAATCCCGCGGTCATGTTGTCCAGTTCGGTCAGGTCTGTTTTCAGGCCTTCGCTTTCCCCGTGCTTCTGAATGCGATTAACCAGGTCGACCGTGGCGGGAACCAGTTCCTGCATGGGATGAAAGCCTCTCTTGATCCGGCTTTCAGAGATCTTGATAATCGATTCCTGCAGACGATTCAACACCGCTTCCGCGCCTTCATGCGGAGTCTGGGTCCCCTGGTCGATCACTCCCAGGGACGTTTTCATGATCTGCCGCAACGCCGAGCGGTCTTTCACAACCTGGACGTATTCCCCGATGTCCAGTTTCTCCGGAATGCCGTCAACCAGGGACGCGATATAATCATAACCTCCGGCGATCTTTAACTGGCGGCGGCCCTTCAGCAGTCCGGACACGGTGATCATGTCCGCGGTTTTGCCTTTGTTGACCAGGTAATCTACGGCAGCGGCGATCACCCGGTGGGATTCGCGGTAAAAGTCGTCGGAATTGATTTCAGAGAACACCTCGTTGACGTAACGATTGTCAATGAGCATGGCTCCCAGCAACGCACGCTCTGAAAACTCATCGTGCGGCAGGCTGGGAATCAGTCCCGGCTGACTGCCATCCGGCATCGGCTTCCCTCCCTTGCAGCGGTCAGAACCGTACCCCCTCCGCCGGAACACTGGTGCTCCGGCGGAGGGACGGTGGTCAATCCCCGGTTACATCTCCGGCGTCTTTTTCCGGCTCTTCGTCAGAATCCGTTGATTGATCCTCTATGCCATCCGGTTCGGTACTTTCAGCTTTTGCTTCGTCCGCAACCACTTCCGCTTCTTCCGCAACGGCCACGGGTTCCATCTCACCTTCCGGCTTCACCACGACGCGGAGTTCAGCGGTGACTTCCGGGTGCAGTTTAAACAAACAGGTGAATTCACCCACTTTCTTGATGGCTTCAGGCAAATGGAAGCGTTTGCGATCCACTTCAAATCCTTTCTCCGCCAGGTAGGTCTCGATATCCGCGGTGGTGACGGATCCGAACAGGACGCCGTTTTCTCCGGCCTTGCGTTCGAATTCCAGTACCACTGCTTCCAGGGCTTCCTTCTGGGCTTGCGCCTTCTCACGCAGGGATTCCAGCTCTTTTAAATACTTGATCTTTCTGCGTTCCATCAGCGCCACGTTGTGGGGCGTCACGGTCAGGGCAAGGCCCCGGGGCAAAAGGAAATTCCGGGCATATCCGGCTTTTACATCCACCACATCACCCACAATTCCGAGTTTGTCGACTTCTTCAGTCAGCAATACCTTCATGTCAACCCCTCCTGGACTCGGCAAACTGCAGCAGCGCCATGTGGCGCGCCCGCTTGATGGCCTTGGTCAATTGCTTCTGGTGATAGGGGCATACGCCACTCACCCGGGACGGAACGATTTTGCCCGTTTCCATCATGAAACGTTCCAGAGGCTTGTAGTTCTTGTAGTCAATGAACTGGACCCGGTCCTTACAGAAAATACAGAATTTTTTGCGCGAGAAATAAAACTTCTTATTGCTGCGACGTTGGGGATGCGGTCTATTCGCCATCATTGTCCTCCTGTTGATCCCGTCTGCGGGAATGACGATCCTGGTCATCACCATCCTGATCCATATTCGGTTCACGCGAACGACGCTCATCGTTGCGCTTCCACTTCTTTATCAGGCGGTTGCTTTTGCGCAGACGATCATCCAGGCGCATGATAATGTAACGCATCACTTTTTCATTCAGCTTGATGCGCTTTTCCAGTTCGGCGACATTTCCGCCATCCATGGTGGCGTTGACAAAAGTGTAGATCCCCTCCGTATGTTCTTCAATGGGATAGGCGAGCGGGCGTCTTCCCCACTCATCCACTTTGTCCACCTTGCCCTCGTTCTTTTCCACAAGGGAAACCACGAGGTCGTTGACTTTCTTGACTTCCTCTTCGGTTGCATCGGGATTTACGATGAACCCGATTTCATACAATCGTTGCATTCGTCCTCCTTCTGGATTGATGCGGCATTCGCCGCTCCGGCCCCGGCCGGGGGCCGACAGCCCCGCCCATTCGGGGGAGCAAAGAGTTTATCGAAACCGGGATTTGACTCCCGGCGACTTCGGCGGTTAAAACGATTCATCACGGCATGAATATCGCGGCTGTCGAGAAGCTCCCTGGCGGCGGCAACGGCCCTGTCCACACCCCGGCACAATTTTTCCCGAGCGCTTCCCTGCAAGGGGGTCAACACATATGCGGCCAGGTCCACCGGCTCAAAATCCTCAGGCTGAATGCCGATCCGAATCCGGGCAAAATCCTTGCGACCCAGGGTTTCCACCAGCGACTGCATACCCCGGTGCGTACCCGCACCGCCTTCGGCACGGACACGGACCTCCCCCAATGGCAGGTCGATATCGTCGGTCAGGACGACCAGCTCAGACACATCCGCCTCCAGGTATTGCAGCAGACATTCCACTCCGCGCCCGGAATGGTTCATCCAGGTCAGGGGCCGGGCCAACACCAGGGGTTGTTCCCCATGTGTTCCCTGTCGCAAGACCACACTTCCCAGATCGACCGGTTCTCCGGCGCCGAACCATTCGTGTAAGCGCAGTATACATTGGAAACCCACATTGTGCGGTGAGTGGCGATATTCCGGCCCGGGATTGCCCAGGCCCACAAAGATAATGATGCACGCCTCCCTCTACTCGCTTTCCGGTTCGGGCTCGCCTTCGGCGGGAGCCGCTTCTTCGCCCTCTGCGACTGCTTCTTCCTCAACCACGACTTCTTCTTCAGCGGTCTTGGCGGTGACGGCGCAAATCACAGAGCGGGGGTCGGCCAGCATCTGGACGTCCTCGCTGAATTGCAGGTCCTCCACTTTAATGGAGTTGCCCGCGTGCAATCCGGACACATCCACGCTGATCTCGCGGGGAATGCGGTTCGGCAGGCAGCGCAGTTCCAGGGTGCGGGTCACGAAATCGAACACGCCGTCCTCTTCTTTGACGCCGATGGCTTCGCCGCTAATGGCGATGGGAACACTGATCACCACGGGCTTATTCAGATCGATGCGGATAAAATCCACATGAATCGGCGAATCCTGAAGGTAATCGTACTGGATTTCCTTAAGCATGGCATCCACGGTGATCGACTCCCGCTGGATGCGAAGCAGGGAGTTGATCCCCTTGTCGGATTTCAGGATGGATCTGAGATCTTCCTGGCTGATGGAAATCGGAATGGATTCCTTTTTTCCGCCGTATATGATCGCCGGAACACGGCCGCTGTGACGCAGCTTTTTGGCAATACCCTTCCCCACCCGTTCGCGGGGCTCCGCCTTGATGGCAATGATGTCTTGCATTGAATGCTCCTCGTTTACAGTGCTGATCTATATCAGAAACAGCTTGGATACCGATGTTTC
>JAFGNX010000007.1 GCA_016926835.1 Candidatus Aminicenantota bacterium
CAGGATCACGTCAAAGCCCGCGGCCTCGCATACCAGGATGGTTTCACGGCTTTTGCGTGCCACGCCGCCCAGGGTGCCTCCCGACGGGGAAGGGCGGATAAAGCACTCCTGGCTGCGGGAGAGCTTTTCCATGCGGGTCTTGTCTCCCAGGATGCTGCCGCGGGTCACGGAGCTGCTGGGATCGACTGCCAGCACCGCCACGCGATGGCCCTGTTCGATGAGATAAAGCCCCAGGGTTTCAATCAGGGTGCTCTTGCCGGCTCCGGGAACGCCGGTGATGCCCACACGCAGCGATTTTCCCGCGTAGGGCAGCAGGGCGTTGAGTACTTCCCGGGCGGTGGCCTGGTGACGGGGGGCGTTGCTCTCGATCAGGGTGATGGTGCGGGCCAGAATACCCCGGTCCCGTTCCAGTACGCCGCGGACGTAATCATCGGGGGCCAGGTTGGGAGCCCGGAGAGAGCCGTTTAGCGGATCCGATGATGGTTTGTCCGGCGACAACCCGTCATGCCCGCCAACCACGCCGCGGCGGATGGATACGGCAAAGGCATCCCCACCGTTTGCGGGCGCCCAGTCCGGCGGTTTGCCGCGATCGTTCTCCATTATGAGGTAAAGCGTTTGCGGATCTCTTCCATGATCCGCTTTCCCGCCAGGGGGATGCGGGTGCCGGGTCCGAAAATGGCCACGGCCCCATGTTTGTAGAGAAAATCGTAATCCTGAGCCGGGATGACACCGCCACATATCACGATGATGTCTTCGCGACCGAGTTTGCGTAACTCTTCCACCAGCCGGGGCAACAACGTTTTGTGCCCCGCGGCCAAGGAGCTCATGCCCACCACGTGGACATCGTTTTCAACCGCCTGCCTTGCCGTCTCTTCGGGGGTCTGGAACAGGGGCCCGAGGTCGACGTCAAACCCCATGTCCGCGTACGCGGTGGCCACCACCTTGGCACCGCGGTCGTGGCCGTCCTGGCCCATCTTGGCGACAAGGATGCGCGGGCGGCGTCCCTCGGTTTCGGCGAAGGCATCGGTCAGGGCGCGGACTTCGGCGACCATCTGGTCCGTTTCCCCATGCTGGTATTCGCGGATATACACTCCGGATATGGTCTTGGTCATGGCCTGATACCGTCCCGCCACCGCTTCGATGGCATCTGAAATTTCCCCCAGTGTGGCCCGGTTTCGAGCCGCTTCCACCCCAAGTGCCAGCAGGTTTCCCTCCCCGGTTTCCGCGCAGCGGGTGATGGCCTTCAAGGCTTTCCGGACCGCTTTCGGGTTGCGCTTTTTCTTCAGCTCTTCCAGGCGCCGCACCTGAGAACGTCGTACCGCCGTGTTATCCACTTCCAGGATTTCGATGGGGTCTTCCTTGTCCAGGCGGTAGCGGTTCAGGCCCACGATCACTTCCCGGCCGGAATCGATGCGCGCCTGGCGCCGGGCCGAGGCTTCTTCGATACGCATCTGCGGGATTCCCTGCTCGATGGCGCGGGTCATGCCGCCCACGGATTCCACTTCCTGGATATGGGCCCAGCCACGTTCCAGTAGTTCCCGGGTCAGTGATTCCATGTAGTAAGAGCCGCCCCAGGGGTCCACGGTGCGGCATATTCCGGTTTCGTCCTGCAGGTATAACTGGGTGTTGCGGGCGATGCGGGCGGAAAAGTCGGTGGGCAGGGCAATCGCCTCGTCCAGGGAGTTGGTGTGCAGGGACTGGGTATGGCCCATGGCGGCCGCCATGGCTTCGATGCAGGTACGCACCACGTTGTTGAACGGGTCCTGTTCCTGCAAGCTCCATCCCGAGGTCTGGGAGTGGGTACGCAGAGCCATGGATTTGGGGTCCCTGGGAGAAAAGCTGTGAATCATGCGCGCCCAGATCAGACGGGCGGCCCGCATTTTGGCCACTTCCATGAAGTGGTTCATGCCCTGGGCCCAGAAAAAAGACAGCCGGGGCGCGAAGCGGTCCACATCCATGCCCGCGGCGATGCCGGTGCGCACGTATTCCAGGCCATCGGCCAGGGTGTAAGCCATTTCCAAGTCCGCGGTGGCCCCGGCTTCCTGCATGTGGTAACCGGAAATGCTGATGCTGTTGAATCTGGGCATGTGGTCGGAAGCAAAGCGGAAAATATCGGCGATGATGCGCATCGACATGGCCGGGGGATAGATGTAGGTGTTGCGCACCATGTATTCCTTGAGGATGTCGTTCTGAATGGTTCCGGTCAATTGCTCAGGTTTGACGCCCTGCTCTTCGGCGGCAACGATAAAGAAAGCCATGATCGGCAGCACGGCCCCGTTCATGGTCATGGACACGGACATCTGTTCCAGGGGGATGCGGTCAAAGAGGATCTTCATGTCCTCAACTGAATCCACGGCCACTCCGGCTTTGCCCACGTCGCCTTCGACGCGGGGGTGGTCGGAGTCGTAACCGCGGTGGGTGGCCAGGTCGAACGCCACGGACAATCCTTTCTGGCCCGCGGCCAGGTTGCGGCGGTAAAAGGCGTTGCTTTCTTCCGCCGTGGAAAACCCGGCATATTGACGTACGGTCCAGGGCCGCTGCACGTACATGGAGGCGTATGGGCCCCGCAGAAAGGGTGGCATACCCGCCTGATACCCTTCATGTTCCCAGGCGGAACGATCGGATTCCGTATAGAGGGGCTTGCAGTTGATCTGTTCATTGGTCAGCCAGGAAAAATCCTCGGGGGATTTTCCTGTTTCTTTCCTGAACGCCTCGCGCCATTGCTCTTCTTTGCCGGGAACGGGGTCAAACGCATACTCTATGCGGGTAAAATCGGGTCGTTTCATGATACAGCCACTCCTATGCGTTGTTGGATGCGGGACAGCACGTCGATGGCGTTGGCGCGCAAGTGGATGAACTCGTCCACACCGGCTTCTTTTAGTGTGGCGATACTTTCTTCCGGGTATCCGGCCAAAACCACCAACGCGTTATTGGTTAATTTCCGCAAGGCTTGAATCAGTAGCGGAGCCCACTCGGAGTAACGGTCATCGCTTGAGCAGATCACTACCACCGGAGCGGTGGAATCGGCTGCAGCGGCTGCCGCCGCCTGCGGAGACGCAAAGTCCCCCGGAGATTCCACCGCGAATCCAGCGGCTTCAAAAAATCCCCTGGAAAACTCGGCCCGGGCCTTGTACTGGTCCGGCGAGCCCAGGTTGGCCAGGAATACCCGCGGGCGCTTTCCGGTACGCCGCATGAAAGACTCGTTGCGGTCGCGCAGGTTTTCAAACGGCTCGGCTGCCCGGCAAGCGGAAAGCGGGTCTGCAGGGGAAATTTTTCCCGGCTGGTGCCGCAGAGCAGACAATATCTCAAACGGCGCCGCTCCGGCGCCAAGTGCTTTTACGCCCCAGGAAATCCATTCCTCTGCTTCCAGGTTCGGGGCTTTGTCCAGCAGCTCGCGCAGGGACTTTTTGTTGCGCTGAAGCGACCGGGAGTTAAAGCGCATGCCTGCCGCCCGTTTTTGAGACAGGTCCAGAGGTTCAATTTCAAGTGGGGCTTCATTGATGTTGGCGTAATGGCTGGTTCCCACGATAACCGTGTGTCGTGTGGCTATCTTGAGTGCGCGCTGAGAATGGACGGCCAGAACCCGTTCCTGGGGAAATCCCGCGGCAATGGCACGGGTCATACCGCCGAGGGACTCGACTTCGCGAAAAAGGTCCCATGCCTTTGCGGCCAATTCGTGCGTCAGGTTTTCTATGGCATACGCGCCGCCGGCCGGGTCAATCAGGTGACGGAAATGGCTTTCCGCGTCCAGTATAATCTGGGTATTCCGGGCCACGCGGCGGGAGAGATGGTTGGGTACGCGGAACGATTCGTCGAACGGGGATGTATGGATACTGTCGGCGCCCCCGACAACCGCCGCGAAAGTGGCGGTCGTGGCACGCAGGATATTGACGTGGGCGTCGTAACGCGATTGGCAATAGCGGGAAGTACGCGCGTGAACGCGGATTCGTCTGGCTGCGTGATTTCCACCAAAGGCTTCAACGGCCCGGCTCCACAGGATCCTGGCCGCGCGCAATTTGGCGATCTCCATCAGGAAATGGGTCCCCACACCAAACGCGAATCGGAACTGCGAAGCCGCCTGGTCAACAGGAATACCCCTTTGGGTAAGGTCCGCCAGATAGTCTACGGCCGTGGCCAGAACAAAACCGAGTTCACTGACCGCATCGGCCCCGGCTTCGTGGTAAACCAGCCCGTTTGCACATACAGTTTGAACATCCGGCGCGTGGCTCGCGGCCCAACGCACCAGGGTAGCGGTCTCGCGCCCGGCCTGTTCCGTGCTCAAGGGGAGAGTGCCGTTACGTACCCATTCGCCCAGAGGGTCGTGTTGAATGCTGCCCCGCAGTTTTGCCAGGTCGCGGTTCTCGCGTCCGGCCAGGTCCTGCAGAAGCATGGCCACCGCCAAACCGGACGAACCGGCGCAAAAGTGCAACGGGCAGGCGGACCAATCCACTTCATGGATTAACGCTTCCAGATCCCCGGTTCCGGTCAGGTAGAGGCCATCGCCGTTGTCTTCTTCCGCATTCGCGCCGCGGCGGAATGCGGGCGACAGGCAGAAGGTAACCGCTGTCTGCCCGAGGTTCAGGGCGTTTCGCAGAACTTTGCCCGCCTCTTGCGGGTCTGGGTCAACGGTTTCCTGTGCGATTTCCCAGCCGCATGAAAGGTTTCCGGACGCAGTGCCGCCGCGGGACCGGGTCTGAAGGCCGGGGAATTCTTTCAGGTGGGGCAGGGACAGCAGGTCTTCACGCAGGTAAAGCGGCTGAATATCGATCCCTTCAGGGGTTTTTGAAACCAATTTCTTTTCAAAGGGTGCCCCTCTTAAACCGCTTTCCGCGGCGTTTTTCCACTCCGCGTACGTGTGGAGTGGAAATACCCCTTTCAGGTTCAGATCCTTTCCCAGTTCCACCCGTGCGGTTGCGGTCTCTCTTTCAGACATATCCCATCACTCCTGTGTTGCGGAAAATGGTTGAATGCCTGATTATACTCGAGACTGCCGCTGAACTCAACCGCGGGTCGGGGCGGTCAGCCAGCGCTCCCGCCACAGGTTGAATTGAATCAGGGCCCAGAGTCGATGGGAATGGTTCTGTTTTCCAGTCAGGTGTTCGGATACCATGCGCCGCACGGTTTGCGGCTGGAACAGTCCAGAATCCTTGATTCGTGCTTCAGAAAGGGTGTCTTGCATTAAATCCAGCAGGTCCGTGTGCAGCCAGTTCTTGATGGGAATGGAAAATCCCTCTTTGCGGCGGTGAATCACCGACCGGGGTAGAATCCCTTCCATGGACTGTTTGAAAAACCATTTCGTGACCGAGCCTCGAACTTTCCATTCCGGAGGCAGGGTGAACGCCATCTCCACCAGGCGATGATCCAACAGCGGCACCCGCGCCTCCAGAGAGTTGGCCATGCTCATGCGGTCCACTTTAACCAGGATGTTGTCAGTGAGGTAGGTCTTGAGGTCGAGGTAGAGGTCCCGGTTGATGCCGGCAAACCGGCCTGCCTGCCTGAAATGGGCGGCAAACGGCTCGCGATGAGTCAAGGGTTCAAGATAATGGGGTTGCAGGAATTCCGGTGAATACAGGTCGGCTTTGTATCGGGGCGACAGAAAGAGCATCCATCGGAAATGACGGAGATTCCAGGGGTTTTCCAAGCCTTCGCTGAAACGCTTGATGCGATTGATCATGCCTTTTTTTTTGTTTGATGGCGGGAAAAGATGGGTCAACCCGGCCAGGGTCCCGTGGAAAGGTCGCAAAGGAGCCGGGTCCAGGAAGCGGGCCATGCGCTGGGCGATATAATGCTCATAACCGCCGAAGATTTCATCGCCGCCGTCACCGGACAGTACCACCGTGACCCGCTCACGCGCGGTCCGACTGACCAGGTAGGTGGGAAAATTGGAAAAATCGCCCAGGGGTTCGTCCATCAAATCAGCCAGGCGCAACACAAGGTCGTTGATATCCGGAGCCAGGTTTCGCGTGTAATGGCGGGTGTTGAACGTTGCCGCCACTTTCTGTGACCAGGGCAGTTCTGAGTAGGATTTCTCTTCGAAACCAATGGAAAAGGTCTGGACCGGTTCTCGCGTATAACGGCTCATCATGGCCACAATGGCACTGGAGTCGATGCCGCCGGAGAGAAAAGCCCCCAGCGGCACATCCGATATCAAGCGGCAGCGTACCGCATCTTGTAAAAGGGCGATAAATTTGTCTTTCTCATCCGCGAATCGGGGGCGGGTTTTTTCCGCGGAGGCGACATCCCAATATTGCTGAATGCGGATGCGGCCGTTTTCCCATACCAGGATGTGTCCGGCGGGCAGTTTGCGGATGTCTTTGAAAATGGAGAGAGGCGCGGGAATATACTCAAGGGAAAGAAAGTAGTCCAAAGCTTCATGATCCAGGCGCCGGGGCATGCCGGGGTATTCCAGGATCGACTTGATTTCCGAACCGAAAACCAGGTTGCCGCCGACCGGGTCATGGTGGTAATAGAGGGGTTTGATTCCCAAACGGTCCCGGGCCAACACAAGGCGATTTCTGCGGGCATCGTGAATGCCGATGGCAAACATGCCGATCAATTGATCGACAAAGTCGAGTCCTGTCTGTTCATAGAGGTTGACCAGGACTTCTGTGTCTGTTTCGGTACGGAAGTGTACACCGCTGCTCTCCAATTCCTTTCGCAGTTGGGCAAAATTGTACACTTCTCCGTTGTATGTGATCCAGCACTTTCCGGAATCGGAGGACAATGGCTGGTGACCGGTTTTCAGGTCGATAATGCTCAGGCGGCGCGCCGCCAGGCCCACTTCGCCCGTATAGTGAAAACCGTCATCGTCCGGGCCGCGGTGGACAATGCGGTCGTTCATGCGGCGTAGATCGTCCCGATCCGCCTTGCGATCCGGTTGAACGAAGCCACAGATGCCGCACATGAGAGTTACTGCTCAAAACCGATATGGACCTGAACGCCCAGATTTCGCCGATCCTCTTTTTGCGGGTCAGTAAAAAAGGGACAAATTTCTTTCTGGCTGCGAATACGGAAATAGTAGATCTGGCGTTGTTTCATGGCCAGGCCGCTGATGTGGTGGCGTCCACAGTCCACGTTTACAACAACTTCCTGGTTGGGTTCCAGGCGGAACTCGCGACGCAGGTGTTCGACCTGCAGCACCACGCGGTTGTCTACAGGGATGTTTTTCAGCTTGATGTGAAAGTGCCGCACGGGCCCGGGCATGACGGCAAACAACTCCACCGGGCTGGTGCCGTTGGTCCAGAAAGTGTTTTCTTCCAGCGGCCAGAAATTGTCGTTGAGAAAGTGTACGGTGTATCGCCGCAAATGGTCCCGTACCAGCCGGCCAAAGGCCCTGGGGTTTTCATTTGCCTGCAAAGCCTGGTATTGCGTCTTTTCCGGAGGAAATTGGTTGATGGGAAACGACAGCCCCGCGCTTCGGGAATAAGTTGAGTGATGGGCCGCATCCATGAAAATGCCGGGAAGAAACACCAGTCCCACCAGCAGGGGGATCCAGGTCAAGCGCATGGGGCGCCGGCGGTAACCCAGGAAAAAGAAAAAGGGCAGTATACTGAAAAGGTAACGATTACCCACCGAACCGCTGCCTCCGAAGTAGTTGTCCGGCGTTACCAAGACGAAAAACAGCACCCCGGCGGTGATTGCAGTCAGGATGATCCAATCCTCACGCTCCCTCTTCTGGAACAGAAAAAGCAGTAAGACAAACAGGGCGGGAAAAGTGTAAATGAACATACCGGTAAATCGTCCAAAAATAAAGTAAAACAGGTTCAGGGCCACGATCTTCGGAGAAAGGTAAAACCGCTCCCAATAGTTGTCCGCGGTCATTTTAAAGCCGTTTTCAAAGCGGTACTCCGGCATTTCAAAAGGATAATTGCTGTAAAATGTGCGTCGCTCGCCGCCCATGAAGTTGATTCCCCCGGTCTGGGCGTAAAGGAATCCCAGCAGGAGCGAGCAGATCAGAACGGTGATCAGGGAAAGGGCCAGGAAACGTTTCCAGTCCCGCTGGAACAGCGGGATCAGGTAAAGAATGGCGATGGGAAGGGCGGTATTTGGTTTGGAGAATACGGCAAAACTGAAACACAAGCCGGCAAGGTAGAACCAGCCTTTGCGCTGAAAAGGATAGAAAAAACAGAACAAACCGGCGAACACAACAAAGAAATTAAACAAGTCCGCGGTAACCCACCAGATGTATACCGGAACCACGCTGGCAAGAACAAACACCAGGCTGAAGCGAAAACTATGGGATTCGTCGTGATATTTTCGCAGCAACAGATAACCCATCCACAAACAGAGCAGAATCATCAAGCCGTTGAAAAGCAGGAGCCCGTTCTGGCCGAACAACCGGAAAAATGGGGCGGCAGCCAAGGGGTAGGCGAACGATTTGGCGAAGTACAGACGGCCGTTTTCGCCTTTTTTCAGGAAAAGGCCCAGGGGGCCTGTATAGAAATGGCGGCGGATACGTTGGATGTCTTCGCGCGTGTATTCCAGGTCGCCGTCGTGGGCCAGGCTCTGGATAATCGAGAAATAGGAAGACTCGTCGGAAAGAAACCCGCGCCGCTTTGAAAGGCTGGTGGACACGGAAAACGCCAGCACGAAAACCAGGGCGAACAGAAAGAAATTGCGATACCGTGTTTTCAAGGCCGTGGCCGATGGAATGGGAATCCGCCCCTGCTGCCGTTTAGAAAAGGTAAATGGAGATGCGGGCCCGTCAGCCGAAACTCTTGATCGCTTCGTCTTCGTCGTTGAATGTTTCGAATACGGTGATCAACTTGGTGACGGACAACAAGTCATGCACTTTGTTGGTTAAGTTGACGATCTTGACCACGCCACCGCGGTTCTTGATGGACGTATAGGAACGCACGACTTCACCCAGGCCGGTTGAATCCAGATAGGGCACGTCCTTGAAGTTGAACAGAATCTTGGTCTCAGCGGCATCCACGGCCTGGTTGACCGACTCGCGCAATTCATCCACGCCTTCACCGGCGAGTATTTTTCCCCTGATGTCAAAAACAGCGACATCACCAACTTTCCTCTTTTCAATCTTCATTGACTTTCTCCTTTTTACCTTGGCGGTTCCGACGGAAGCAATATAGCATATGCCGGATTGCTTTTCAACGCGGATCCGGGGGTGGAGTTTTGTCCCCACCCCCGGAAGAATGCGATCATCTATTCTGTTTCGTCGGGTTCCGGTAAAGTCATGGCTTCGGCTTTTTCTTTGGCTTTCTCCTGAAGCTTGCGGATCAACTCGTCGGATATATTGAAAGTCAGTTTGATGTGATCGGCCGCGGCGGTCAGGTTGATGTTGCCCACCAGTTCCGCCACCTCGGGTCCGGCCATGGCGCCCATGCCCTTGAAGCCGTTGAGCATGGTTACCATCTGCTTATTTGCCGCCTCATCACGGGAGATCATTTTCAGTTCACCGTTCCATTCGGCTCCGCTGTGATCCACGTGACCAAAAAGCATCTCAGCCTTGGAGAGATCCATCTTGAAGGGGCCGCCTTCCTGGCCGGCCTGTTTCAACTTTTCCGGAAAGTCAAACACAAAACTCATGGCCGCTCCGGACTTCAATTGCTCCAGATAGGGCATTTTCTCCTTGTTCTTGAGCACACTTTCGCCCTGGCCCTGAACCAGGTCAATCACCCTCTGCACCTGGGCGGGTTTGCCGGCTGTGGTCAAGGTGTCCGAGATAAATGCGAAGCTCATTTCATCGCCTTCATCGTCTTTACCCATGAACATTTCCTGACCTTTGTACTCCGTGGAGGTCAACTCCTTTCCTTCCGCTTTGATCATGTCAAGGATCTTTGCGCGATCCATGTCGATGCGGGCCACGATAACAAAATCCGGGTCCCCACCGGCGGACTGGAAATCACCGAACAACCCGAAGGCCACGGCATGCAGGTCCTTGCGTAGGTCGATACCGGTTTTGTTTACGAAGTCCTGGTAGTTCTTGAAGGCCTTTTCCGTGTCCTCTTTTTCCTCTTTGGCTTCCATTTCTGTAACCATCTTGTTGAAAAAATCGAGTTCGCGGATCTTTTCGAAATTCATGATCATCACCCCGGCCGCATCCGCCGGGATCATTGAAAGCAGGTTGACATCGCCGCCGGTCATTGTCTTTTCCTTGCCGCCGCAGGCAGTTAACATCAGCAATGCGGCAATCAGAACGCCGACAGTTGTGAATGCACGAATCCTTTTCATGATTCCTCCTCAAATCCAGTGGATTTCCCCTTCAGGGTAAATGCAGAGTCGAAAAAAATCAATAGTTTCAGAAAAAAAAGCTGACAAAGCACAAACAGATTTCTTTGCGGGGTGCATTTGACTTCACCGGCGACGCCTTCTAAAATGGCGGAATGAAAGGTCCTATCGCCGCTGTGGTTCTGGCGGCGGGCCAATCCCGCCGCATGCGTTCCCGTCGCAGCAAGGTGATTCATCCCCTGCTGGGTAGACCGCTCATCGCCTGGCTGCTGGAAAACCTGACCGCGGCCGGCATTCCCGCGGAAAACACCGTTCTGGTTTGTGGGGAGAACCTGGAGGAAGTTCAGGCGGCGGTTGCCGAACGGCCCGTGCGGTACGCGGTTCAGTCCCCGCCCCTGGGAACGGCACACGCCCTGCTAAGCGCCGCGGATCAGGTGGGGGATTTTTCAGGTGAACTGCTGGTGACCGTGGGCGACAATCCATGGATTACAGCTGAAGAAATACGGCGTTTGCTTGAACACCATGCCGCGGATCCGGTTTCGTGCACGTTCCTGTCGGCCCTTTTTCCCCATCAGCCGCCAGCGTATGGACGCGTGATTCGCGCTCCGGGGGGGGATGTCGAGGCGGTGGTGGAAGAACTGGATGCCAGTCCGGAACAGCTGAACGTGCGTGAAGTCAACTCTTCGATTTACCTGTTCCATACCCCGGCTGTATGGCCGCTTCTTTCCCGCATTACCAATCGCAATCGCAAGCATGAATACTACCTGACCGACATTATCAAAATACTGCGAGATCAAGATCAGCGGGTCAGCGCCTTGCGCGCAAAGGATTACCGGGTCGCCCTCGGAATCAACAACCGCTGGGATCTGCAGGCGGCGGAACGGGAGTTCAACCTCCGGCAACTGCGGCGCCTGGCCGAAGAGGGAGGTGTGACGGTAATGGATCCCGGAACCACCACTGTGGAGTGTGATGTGGAGATCGGGGAGGATACGGTGTTGTTTCCCTGCACCTATATCGGCGCGGGGACAAGTATCGGCCGGAATTGCCACATCGGACCGTTTGCTTATCTGCGCAACGTTTCCATCCCCGACGGCGGCGTGGTTCCGCCTCCGGGCGGAGAGATAAACGACTCCCGGGCTGAATGACCATTACCGCCGAAGCTCCCGGGCGGATCTGTCTGTTCGGAGAGCACCAGGATTACCTCGGTTTTCCGGTTATTGCAGCCGCAATTGACCGTACCATCGTGATCCGCGGGAAGGCGCAGGGCCCACCCCGGGCCCGGGTGGAACTTCCGGACATCGATTCCCGGGAAGCATTCAACCTGCCTCCGGATCATTATGCCGGTTCCAGAGATTACCTGCGCAGTAGCGCGCGGGTGCTGGCTCGCCGGGGACTGCTGGGACCTGTGGGGATACACGCCGTGGTGCGCGGAGACATCCCCATTCAGGCCGGAACTTCGTCTTCTTCCGCACTGGTGGTGGCCTGGATCGGGTTCCTGCTGGCGGCAGCGGGGGGAACGGCGTCCCGCTTTTCTCTGGATGCCGGGAAGGTGGCGGAACTGGCCTACAGCGCTGAAGTTGCGGAATTCAATGAGAGCGGGGGCCGTATGGACCACTACGCGTCCGCGTGTGGCGGTGTGATTTACCTGGAGAGCGAGCCCCGGGTGAATTGCGAATCTCTTCCGGCCAGTCTGAAAGACTTCGTGCTCGGTGATTCCAGGGAACCGAAGGATACGTTGAAAACACTGGCCCGTTTGAATCACGGTCAGAATGAGGGATTGCGCCAGTTGATGTGCGCGGCGGATATCTGCGACCGCCGCGAACTGACTTTGGATCACGCAAATGTTTTTCTGAAAGTCGTGGAACGGGAATGGCGGGATTATGCCCAGGCCGCGATCGAGAACCACTGGATCACCCGCGAGGCAAGGAAGGCCCTGCTTTCCGTTCATCCCGAAAAGGGGCTGCTGGCCGGCCTTATGAATCGGCTGCAACAGCTTCTGCGCGACAAATTACGGGTATCCACACCCCGCTTGAATGCCATGATCGAAGCCAGCCTCGACGCCGGCTCCCTGGCAGCCAAGATCAACGGTTCCGGAGAAGGAGGGTGCATGTTCGCCTGGTGTCCCGGCAAACGCGAAGAGGTCATGGAGGCGATTCGCCGGGCCGGGGGAACGGCGCTTGCCATTCAAATCGGGCCGGGTTTAAGGGTAAATGCCGGGGAAAGCGGTTGGACGGGAGACGTCAAGTGAGCGCATCCCTTATCATGCTGCCGCTTGATCTCTTGAGGATCGATCCCCGCCGTCGTTTGAGTTGGCCGTCCAGCGGGGAAGACCGGGGTGAATCCCTGGGCAAACGTTTCCCGGGTCTGCCGTTAATTGTCGTAAACTCCGGGGATCGGGTGATCTGGGGTGAATGCCGGCTGGAATTCCTGAAGAAGCACAAAAAGGCCAGCGCATTGGTCATAAAAACAGCGATTTCGCCATTGCAAAGCCTTTTTCTGGGTTTCAACCTGATGCAGGCGTTTTTTTCCGTAAATCTGTATGAAAAACTCTATTTCGCCGCCTTGGCCCTGGAAGAAGCGAAACCGGAAGAGATCCGCAGCCATACCGGTCTGGATATTCCCCTGAACCCGGGTCTGATCGCGCAATTGCCCACCCTGCTCAGCCGGGATTTCGCGTTGTTATTGCGTGAAGGGCGAATCTCGTTGCCCGCGGCCCGCGAGTTGGCCGCCCTGGCGGCGAATTCACGTCGTCCCCTGCTGGACTTGATGACAGCGGTCC
Organism: Candidatus Aminicenantota bacterium; assembly: GCA_016926835.1. GTDB lineage: Bacteria > Acidobacteriota > Aminicenantia > UBA2199 > UBA2199 > UBA876. The sequence continues at coordinate 12,968 of JAFGNX010000007.1, forward strand.
ACTTCACCGCCTCCCAGGGATTGCGCCTGGTGGCCATGGTAAGAGAGATCCTGGCGCGGGACGGTTGCGAAGTGAACGATGTCTTGCGCCGAGCTGAGCTTGACACGGCCCTTCATCACCAACGCCCGGCGGACACCGTACTCATGCGGCTGCATGCGCTGCGGTTTCCCATGGTCACTGCGGCCGAAAAGGAATGGCGTGAAAGAGTCGAAAAGTTGGAACTGCCTCCCCGGATCCATGTCCGTCATGCGCCGTTTTTCGAGCCCCCGGGCATCCAGGTAAGCCTCGATCTTTCTGACCTGGAAGCGTTGCGCCGCCTGGTTGAGATACTGAAAAACGGATAATCGGTTTTAAGGCGGAGAAGGTTGATATCGCGAAAGCGTTATTCTATAATGAAAGAGGAGTTCCGGAGATATTGAGATGGGAACAGCTACCACGATTGTCGTTTTTATCGTCGCCCTGCTGATTTCGGTGGGTTTTCTGCTTTTGGTGTTGACCCTGGTGCCGGCCATCAACCAGTTACGCCTGCTCATGGCCGACTTGGCGAAAACCTCTGAAGAAGCGCGGGATCTGACGGTCAAGTTGCAGGGTGTTGTCGAGCGCGTGGATAATGAAGCGGAAAAAGTGGGTGAGATCATCGAATCCTCGAAAAAATCGCTTCATGTCGTTTCCAAGACCCTTAGCCTTGTCAACCGGAATGTCCTGCGAAAATCCGCCGGCGTCATGGCCCTAATCCCGGCCTTCCGCTTCGGCTGGAATATGGTTCGAAAATCGAAAGGAGGTCGATCATGACTGAAAAAAACGGTTTTGTGTCTACGATGTTCAGTTTTCTTACGGGAGCCGCGATCGGGGCGGGCCTTGCCCTGCTTTTTGCCCCTCAATCCGGTGAAGAAACCCGGCGTAAGATCCGGGAAACAGGCAATCAGTTATCTGATGATGCCAGGGAGAGTTACGAGCGCCTTTCCCGAGACGCCCAGAAAGTGGTGGAGCAGGTCAAAGCCACATCGGAAAAAACCCTGGCCCAGGTAAAAAGCCTGGTCAACGATGCCAAGAGCGGCATCAAGGGTGAAATGGAAGAGAAAACGCCTCGTCCAACCAAAACCACCCGCACCCGTTCCGCCAAAAGCTGATTTTTTCTTTTTTACCAGGAGGAACCGCTTATGTTGATAGAGAGCATCAAGGCCAGAGAGGTACTGGATTCCCGCGGCAATCCCACGATTGAAGTCGATGTGTTCCTTCAATCCGGATTATTCGCTTCCGCTGCGGTTCCTTCGGGCGCTTCAACCGGTGCGCATGAAGCCCTTGAGTTGCGGGACAATGATCCGGAGCGTTTTATGGGAAAGGGTGTGCTGAACGCGATCGCCAATGTGACCAATGTGATTCAGCCTGCCCTGCTGGGCATGCCCGTTCTGCAACAGAAAGAAATCGACCGCAGAATGCTCGATCTGGATGGAACAAAAGACAAGTCGCGTCTGGGTGCCAATGCCATGCTGGGCGTGTCGATGGCTGTTGCCAAAGCCGGCGCCGCTTTCGCCGGACTGCCCATTTACCAGTATCTCGGAGGTATCTGCGCCAGTCGCATGCCCGTTCCCATGCTCAATATTCTTAACGGGGGCGCCCACGCGGACAACAGCGTGGATCTCCAGGAATTCATGATCATGCCCATCGGCGCCCCTTCTTTTCGCGAAGGCCTGCGCATGAGCGCGGAGGTTTTTCAAACATTGAAAAAAGTATTAAAAGGCCGGGGATTAAGCACCGCGGTGGGCGACGAAGGCGGATTTGCTCCGAACCTGTCGTCGAATGAAGACGCCTTGAAACTGATCGTGGAAGCCATTGAGACTGCAGGATACCAAGCGGGTAAAGATCTGGCCATCGCTCTTGACCCGGCGGCTTCGGAGTTTTTCCGGGACGGTTATTACGTGTTCCACAAATCAAGCGGCGAACGCCTGACGCCTGAACAGATGGTTGGGTTTTACGCCGACCTGGTGGACCGATATCCCATTGTTTCCATTGAGGACGGACTGGCGGAGGATGACTGGCCGGGTTGGGAAGAGATCACCCGGCGCCTGGGGGACCGCATCCAGTTGGTGGGAGACGACCTGTTTGTAACCAATCCGGAGCGTTTGCGTACGGGCTTTTCCCGCAATGTGGCCAACTCGATTCTGATCAAGTTGAACCAGATCGGTACGGTTACCGAAACCATTGAAACCGTTCGTCTGGCTCAGGGTCACGGCTATACCGCGGTGGTTTCCCACCGTTCCGGTGAGACGGAAGACACCTTTATCGCCGATCTGTCTGTGGCCATGGAAACAGGTCAGATCAAGACCGGCTCCGTTTGCCGCAGTGAGCGCATCGCCAAATACAACCAATTGTTGCGTATAGAAGAGGAATTGGGCGCGGCGGCGGTTTTCCCGGGGGCCGGAACCCTGCCCCAGTTCCGCGGGTAAGGAAATCTATTCCGAAACGCTCCATTCAACCAAGTGACTGACTGGATTCGCATTCGCGGTGTCCGAACCCATAACCTGAAACATATCGACCTGGATCTTCCTCGGGGCCGAATTATCGCCCTGGTGGGTGTTTCGGGTGCCGGTAAATCTTCCCTGGCATTTCATACTCTGTACGCGGAAGGGTATTCTCGTTATATGGAGTCTATCTCCCCTTACATCCGTCAATTCCTGGATAAGGTCGAGAAACCTCCGCTGGATGAAGTTAGCGGTTTACCGCCGGCCGTGGCGGTACGCCATCGCCGACCCTCGCGCAATCCACGTTCGACTGTGGCTACCAGTATCGATCTGTACGATTATTTCCGCATCCTGTATGCCCGGGGGGGGCATTTTTTTTGCCCGGGGTGTGGCCGTCCGCTGCGACGCTGGAACCTGGATGAAATCGTCACCGACCTGCTCGCCCATCCCGGGGAGCAGGTTGTGGTCGCTTTTGATTACCGTGGAGAAATCCCGTTTCTGGTGAACCGGGGATATTACCATTATCTGCATGACGGCAAGTTGCAAAGATTGCATGGATCCCTTTCCGGGCTGGATATCCAGGTGGTGCTGGACAATGTGAAGATCAGCGGGAAACAGCGGGGACGTCTGTTTGAAGCCGTTGACCGTGCAATTGCCCTGGGGCGGGAACGGGTGGTGATTCTTCGCGATGGCCAGACTGTTTTTTATGCCGTCAGTTTGCGCTGCCCCCATTGCAATTTGGCCTTTCCCGATCCGGATGAAAACCTGTTTTCTTTTAACAGCCCGAGGGGTGCTTGTCCACGTTGCCGGGGATATGGTGATCTGCAGGAGCCGGACCCGAAAAAGATATTCGACCCGGACCTCTCGCTCGCGACAGGAGCGATACGACCCTTGCGTACGGCCATTCACCGCTCCTTCCGCGAGCAACTGCTGACTGGTGCAGCGCAATCGGGTATCGATATCCATCAACCGTTTGCCAGCTTACCCCAAGCCCATCAGCAGTCCATCCTGAATGGAGGCCCGGGTTTTCCCGGGGTAAACGAATGGTTCCGGTTCCTTAAGGGCAAACAGTATAAAGTTCAGGCGCGTGTACTCCTGAGTCGCTATTCTTCGTATCAGACATGTCCGGAATGCAACGGTACGCGACTGAACACGGAAGCCCTGGCTTACCGAGTGAACGGCCTTAATATTGCGGAACTGACCGCCATGACCATCCGGAAAGCACGACGCTTCCTGGCCGGGCTGGATCCAGGAGAACTTGCGGGGAAAGTCGCATCGGACGTGTTCCGGGAGATCGATGCCCGGCTGCAATACCTGGATCGCAGCGGTTTGGGATACCTCAATCTGGACCGCTTGACGTTTACGCTTTCCCGCGGTGAGCATCAGCGGTTGAATATGGCGTTTATCCTGGGATCGACCCTGTCTGATTCACTTTTGATCCTGGACCAACCTTCAGCCGACATCCATCCCGCCGAAAGCCGTCGCATCAAGGGGTTTCTATGGGGATTGCGCGAAGCCGGTAATACGGTAGTCATGATCGAACATGATCCTGAATTGATTCACGCCGCGGATTGGGTGGTGGAACTGGGGCCCGGAGCCGGGGACGCCGGTGGAAATGTGGTTTTTTCCGGCCCTCGAACCGACTTTTTGCGGGGGGATCAAACCCTTACCCAGCAACGCATCCAGTGCCCGATCTCAATCAGGGCCGACAGCATTTCTCCCGGTTCCATGCTGGAGTTCCGGAGCCTTTCGGCGCACAATCTCAATGGATTTGATATCCAGTTTCCCCGAGAGGGACTGACGGTCGTATGCGGGGTCAGTGGTGCCGGGAAAACTTCTTTATTGCGGGACGAATTGGGACAGCGCCCCAGTCCTGAGGGTATTGCCACAGTGGAGTATGTGGATCCGGAGGTGAGCGCCGCAGTTTCCCGGTCCGGAGTAGCCGCCTTTATGCGCATCCACTCCACCATCCGCGAATGGTTCGCGGATCAGCCGGCTGCCCATCGACTGGGCTACACGGCCGGCCATTTTTCCGCCAACTCGCCCAAGGGTCGTTGCCCGGCCTGCCGGGGCAAGGGCGGCAGTGAGGTGGAAATGCAGTTCCTGCCGGCTGTTTGGATCCCCTGTGGTGAATGCAAAGGCACGGGACTGAGGGCGGAATCTTTGAAGATCCGTGTCTTGGGAAAGAACCTGGTGGAGTGGTTGAAGTTGACGGTATCGGAGGCCTTGCGTCAATTAAGGGATCCGTTGCCGCAAGTGATCCCCATTCTGGCGGCAATGGAGGAAAATGGTCTGGGTTATCTGCGTCTTTCACAGGCCCTGGGAGCCATGTCCGAAGGCGAACGTCAACGCCTCAAGCTTTGTCGTCACCTGGTCAACGGCAAGACGTCCACGCTTTACCTGGTGGATGATCCCTCTTACGGCCTTCATCCCGTGGACCTGGACCGCGTGAAAGATCTCTTTCGTCGTTTGACCCGTTCGGGACACACCGTGGTGGTTGCCGATCATAACCTGGATTTGCTGGCCGGATGTGATTGGGTAATCGAACTGGGGCCCGGCGGCGGGGATAAAGGCGGAAGGCTGCTTTTCAGTGGAACGGTGGCGGATTTCCTGCATTCGGGAAAGACCTTGACCTTGAGGGAGCTAAAAAAAAAGTGCCGGCCTTGACAAATGGAAAAATCTCTCTTTAAATACTAAATTGTATTTGGAAAGAGGAGTTGGCAATGCAGGAAATCGAGATCCTTTCCTGGATCACACTTGACGCGTTGAAAGAAGCCTCAACCCGTATCATTGACTCGATCGGCAACCTGGACACCGATGAGCAGATGTCGTTGTTTTGCGCCATAGAGGAAGACTACCTGGAACTTCACTACAGCGAGTTGGAAGCCAATTATCTGAGGCGCTTCGATGATGAAGATGAACTCTTTAAGCATATTGCCAAGCGCCGAGAAGAGTTGGGGGAAGAAGAGGAAGAGGTATTGGAATACTATGAAGATGATGATGCTTTTAACCGCGATGAAGAGGAAGACGACTTCGATGGTTATAATATCCGTACCGAAGAGGATGATGATACATTCTGATCAGGTATGGCGGAACGCAAAGAGAAGGAGCGGATAGTTTCCCGGGATAATGCCGGCGAATCCCGGCGCAGGTGGGTTGATTACTCCAGTGTCGGACTGATGTTTCCCCTTTCCATTGCGGTCGGTTTCGGTATGGGTTACCTGTTGGACCAATGGTTGCGTACAACTCCGATTTTCACCATACTCTTTGTTCTTTACGGTGTTGCTGCCGGATTTATCAACCTGTACAAGGTTGCCCGCCGCCATGAAAAGTGATCGCACCCATGTGGTGATTAGGCGGATCCTGTTAATATCAACTGGTTTGACGGTTGTGGTTGTGGTTGCTGCCGTTGCTTGTACTCGATCCTGGCTTTGTAGTATAATGACTTTTTTGGCTGCCTTGATCGCACAACTGGGTTTCCTGGCAATGATCCGAACCCTTGATCGGTACATACGGTTGCGCCGGGGCATGGCCCCGTTCTTCATGGTTTCTCTGGCCAAGCTGGTCGTAATTGTGTTGTTTTTCCTTCTCGCCAGCCGCGTTTCCGAGCAGGCGGTGTTGTTTTTCCTGCTGGGCCTTTCAGTGGTGGTGATGGCCGTCCTGATCGAGGGAGGGATCCAGTTGTTTAGGAGTCTGACCCATGGAAGAACACGAGTTAATCATCGTTGAATGGGTAAACGGGCTGCTGCGAAGTGTGCTCGGCCTGTTCGGCATCCAATCCCAAACCCGTGAAGTTCTCCCGTCTCACGTGGTGATGGCCTTACTCGTCACTTTTATACTGGTTGTTCTTTTCCGTCTGGGGTCCCGGCACCTTGAGTTGTTTCCCAACCGTTTGCAGGCATTAATGGAGATGATTTACCGTGGTTTCCGCTCTCTGGTGGACGACGTGATCGGTCCTGAGGGGCGACGTTTTATCCCCGCGCTGGGCACGGTCGGCCTGTTTATCGCCAGTTGCAATCTTCTGGGCTTGCTACCGGAACTGGCATCTCCAACGGCGAACTTGAATGTTACTGTGGGTTGCGCGGTTTTTATCTTTTTTTACTATCACTACCAAGGTGTCCGCAAACACGGTTTGTTCAAATATATACGCAGTTTTGCCGGCCCTGTATGGTGGATGGCCCCGCTTTTCGTCCCCATTGAAGTGATTTCCCACTTTTCGCGCCCCCTGTCTCTGTCCATGCGTCTGTTCGGCAATATTTTCGGTGAGGACCTGGTTATTATTATTATCGCTTCACTGGTGCCGTTTATCGCGCCCCTGCCCATGATGGGATTGGCCGTGTTCACATCGCTGCTCCAGGCATTTATTTTCGTCATGCTGTCGGCCATTTACCTGGCCGGCGCCATGGAATCCGAACATTAATTCAGGAGGATCATAAATGAAAAAGAAATTAATGTTGACCGCAATCGTCTTTGCCCTCATGGGAACTCTCATGCCGGCGGCGGAGGCTGAAGTTCGTAACGTTCCCGATGCCACACCGCTTTTCCTGTGGTCCATCATCGTAGGCGTTTCGGCGCTGGCCCTGACGGCCATTCTGGCGGCTTTCGCCCAGTCAAAAGCGATCCGTACGGCTGCTGACAACATCGGACGCAACCCGGCTGCCGGGGATACCATCCGTACGGTGCTGATTATCGGACTGGCACTGATCGAATCCCTGGTAATCTATGTACTGCTCATTGACCTGATCATCTTTTTCGTCAAGTGGGGAAAGTACACTTTCTGAGGCGGCTGGACCCGGATGACGGGAGGGAGCCTATCCCTCCCGTCCCGGTTTTGGTTCGATGAGCATGGGCAACAGATGGAAACGGTTCGGCCACGCCCTGTGGAAGTCCCTGAAGGATTTCCTGCGCGAAGACGGCCTGGACAAGGCCAGTATCCTGGCCTATTTCTCCATTTTTTCCACACTTTTTTTACTGACCTTCCTTACTTTCCTGTTTACCCGTTTTCTGGGTGATCCCGATCGTTACCTGACTTCTTTTTACCCGTTTTCCCCCGATTTTACCGCCAAGATCTCCCCGGATTTTTTCATGAAAGCCAAAGAGTTCTCAGGGGCTATCCAGCAAATCGGGGTAATGGGCATCGGTCTGTCACTGTTTTTGGGGATTCTAGTATTCAAGAAGGTTATTCAGTTCGTCAATGAAATGTTTCACATCCGTTTGGCCCGCGGTTTCCTGTTCAAACGCTTTAAGGAATTCATGCTCATGTTTTTCATTGGCCTGTTTTTCGTGGCTTCATTCGTCATGACCGGGTTCATCTCTACCGTTACCGGATTGTTTCAGCACAACACCTTTATCGCGGAACATATTTCGCCGATTTTCATTGAATCGATCAATCAGTTCCTGTTGAAGTACCTATTGCCGGTCGCCATCACGTTCAGCCTTTTCTTTTTGCTGTACAAATGGATTCCGGAACGCCATGTCCGCACCCGTGCCGCCTGGATCGCGGCACTGGTCTCTTCTTTGATGTGGGAAGTGGTCAAGCGGGGGTATGCGTATTACCTGGTCAACCTGTCGATTATCGGTCGTATTCAGGGCCCGATTATCGCCATTATCCTGTTCGGCTTCTGGATGGAGGCATCAACCGCCATATTGCTATATGGAGCCAAACTGACATTTAACCTGGATCGGAATCCATGAACACATTAAAAGAGATCAGTTCATTGTTAAAAGGTGAATTACGCGGGAATCCGGATATCCGTATCCGCGGCGTCAACTCACTGGCGCGGGCGGGAGAGACCGAGATCACTTTTCTGGTTAAACATGATGCGGAACCGTCGGCGATTCAAGCTGCGGCCCTGGTGGTGGCCCGCGACAATCCCATCGAGTATCCCAATCTGATTTACGTAGATGACCCGTATCTGGCATTCGCGAAGTTGCTTGAGTATTTTCATCCGGCGCGGCCCTTTTGCACCGGGGTGAGTGACAGCGCCCGCGTTCACGCCGATGCCCGGCTGGGTCAAAATGTGCGTCTCGGCGCCTTTGTTGAAGTGGGCGCCGCGGCCTCTATCGGAGATGACACGGAGATCCACAGCGGTTGCGTAGTGTATCCGGGCGCGGTGATCGGACGTTCCTGCCTGATTTATGCCAACGTGGTGATTCGTGAAGGAGTTATTATCGGAGATTACTGTATTCTCCATGCCGGAGCTGTGATCGGTAGTGACGGCTTCGGATTTTCACGGGACCCGGCGGGAATTCCGCGAAAAATTCCCCAGAAGGGAAAAGTGATCATCGGGAACCACTGTGAAATCGGCGCCAACACCTGTATCGATCGCTCTACCATTGAGGAGACCCGGCTCGAAGATCACGTGAAATTGGATAACCTCGTCCAGGTGGGGCACAATTGCCGCATCGGCTCCGGCACAACCATCTCGGCGTTAACGGGTATCTCCGGTTCCGTTGACGTGGGGCGCAATGTTGTCATGGGAGGCCAGGTCGGCATCGCAGATCATCTCCGCATCGCCGACGGCGTCATGATCGCAGGGAAAACCGGGGTTTCCGGCCACATCAAGAAGCGCGGCATCATTGCCGGAAATCCCCATATGGACCTGCGTGGCTGGCGCCGTATGCACGCGCTTTTGAGAAACCTGGATGATTACTTTACACGAATCCGTGAATTGGAAAAAAGAATAAGTGAATTGGAGGCCAAATGAAAAAAATCATAACAGCATTCGCCATTGCCCTGGCATGTACGGTGCTGATCCATGCACAGGCCGGAATCGAGTTTGTTTCCGAGCAGGTGGATTTCGGGGAAATCGACAGCGGCAAAGTCGTGGACCTGGAATTTGAATTTTCAAATACCGGCAACGAAACCCTGGAAATCAAAAACATCACGTCAACATGCGGCTGCACGGTTACCAGTCTGGAGAAACAAGCCTATCAGCCTGGAGAGAAAGGAATCATTCCCGTTAAGTTTTATTCCCGCGGCTACCAGGGACGCGTGGTCAAAACACTCACGGTTTCGACCAATGACCCCAAGAAACCCTATGTACGCCTGCGTTTGACTGGAATCGTGACCATGAAGAATTACGCCAGCATCGAGGTCGTTCCGAATCGATTGCACTTCGAAAAGGTACCACTGGGAGGAGAATTAGAACAGACGTTTGAAATTCGCAATCCCGGATCTCTGCCACTGCGCATCATCGAGGTGATTCACGGGCCTGAAATCAGTCCCCGCTTCAGTGGAAAATCCGTAGGTCCCGGAGAGGCACTCAGTGTGACCTTGCACCTCAAGGGCATGGCCCCAGGCCCTTTTGTCACCTACCTGAAGATCCGCAGCAATGCTTTCCGTCAAAGCCTGGCCGTGGTAAAAGTCGATGCCGACGTCGCGGAGACCGGCGCTTCCGAGGTTGTTGCTCCGGACTGATAAGGAATGTCTGCCGGCACAACTGGACATACGCCCGATTCGCCCGGTCCACGGATGTGGGCTGTTTGCGGCGGAAAAGGCGGAACCGGGAAATCATTTCTGGCCTCACAACTGGCCATAACCCAGGCTTCGCGCGGCCGTTCAGTGGTATTGGTGGACGCCGACCCGCAGGGAGCGGGGGTGCATGGCTTGCTGGGTCTTGCCCACCGCACTCCGGCCATTGCGGATTGCCTGGTTGGTGATAACCCCCTGTCGGAATGCCTTCATCGTACTCCCTATAACAACCTGCGCATTGTATTCGGCAACGCGGGTACCCGGCCGTTGTCCGCTTTTACCCATGACAAAATAGAAAGGCTTGTTACCCAGATGGCGGAACTGGACGCGGAATTGGTGATCATGGACCTGGGGGGAGGTATGGCTCCCGAGATTCTGGATCTTTTCCTCTCCGCGCATGCGCCCATTGCCGTCACTTTGCCCGAAATGCCCGCATTGGAGAATTTTTTTCAATTCTGCCGGGCATTGCGGTTTTATACCATCAATCGCTGGCTCGCCCTGGAGAACTTGTCTCTTCAGGTGGAAAAAATCTGGGACGAACGTCCCGGGGAAGAGATCGTGGATCTGAATGATCTGCGACACTATTTGCCGGCCGTACTCGGACGCCGGGGCGCTTCCACGCGGCAGATTCCCCCTCCCCCTCGAGTGCATCTGGTTCTCAACCACTTAACCAGCATCGACGAAGTGCATCACGGTTTTTCCATACGCAGCCTGTGTCGCAAGCACCTGGATGTCCATCTCAGTTATGCAGGATACGTGGAAAGCGAGCCCAAGGCATGGAAGAAGTTGAGTGCGGTGCAGGGCCGCCCCCGGATTCACATTACTCCGCGCATTCGCCTGGAGATCCTCAGGATCGGAAAGAACCTCCTGCACGGTCGGGAATTGACCATAGACGGTGTGCTCAATGTCTGATCCGGAACTTCGCGGTCATTACCAGATTCTGGACCTGGAAGAGGGTGCCTCATTGGACCAGGTAAAGGGCCAGTACCTGCACTTGAAAACGCTTTATTCAACGGATTCCCCGCTTTTTTACTGCCTCGGTTTTCCCTTGCCCGATCCCCGCAAACGCGAGATGTTGTCCCGGATTCACCGCGCGTATTTTACTTTGAGGGAACATCATGCACGCCGCCGTCAGGAACGCAGGGAAACCACCCGTGATACGGTTCAGGAACAGCGCATACCCGATTTTGAACACTATCGCGGTGAAGCGTTGCGCTTGACAAGAGACGTACTGGGAATCAGTCTGGAAGAGGTGGCTTTCGCCTGTGGCATTCC
>JAFGNX010000207.1 GCA_016926835.1 Candidatus Aminicenantota bacterium
CCACGTAGTTTCAATCCACGCCCCCGCACGGGGGGCGACCGGCGCTCACCGGCTTGATATAGGCGGTAAACTCGTTTCAATCCACGCCCCCGCACGGGGGGCGACGTCAGTCATTTGGCCAGTTTCTCCAGCTCCTGCTGGTTTCAATCCACGCCCCCGCACGGGGGGCGACTTCTTATAGTATAGTTATCGGGACAGACGAGATAGTTTCAATCCACGCCCCCGCACGGGGGGCGACTGTATACTTATTTTACTTAGAATTATAGGTGTTTTCAATTGCATATTCCGCGAAACCCAACCAAAACTCCGATTTCTTCAGGGAAGAACATTAGAAAATAGTCAAAGAACACCTATACCATTGAACTCTCAGGCAACGCGAAGTTCCCGGAGATTTAACAACCATTTCGATTCGCAAAGATTAAACCACAAGCGGACCTTCAGGATCATATCCACGTTCCAAGCCATGACTTTCGACTCTTCTCTTCCAATTCGCTCCAAGCAAATAAAAACGAAGTGAATCCTTATCCCGATCCATTTCCTTGATCAGGCAGCTCCTCAATTCCACCCACTGTGCAGGGTTCAACACACATTCAAACACAGAGTATTGCACCCTCTGCCCGTAGTCCTCACACAGTTTGGCAATTCTCCGGAGACGTTTCCTCCCCGCAGCATCTTCAAGATTGACATCGTAACTGATCAACACCATCAATGGCTCTATCTCCAGATAAATGGCGGATATCCATCCAAATCTCCCCGGATATACCGGGACAAGAGCAACGCCTGGGCATGAGGCAACAAACCGAGTTCAATCGTTTCTTCCAGAAAAGGATGTCGGATCGATTCATGTTTTCTTTTCTGGTATTCAATCAGGACGATTTTTCGGCATTTCTCCATAATCGTCACCCCTCCGGCGCGGCTTTGCTTGAAATCGCCCGAAGAAACCTGCTTCCGATTAATCAGACTCAGAGTTACCCGATCCGCCAACATCACGCGGAGTTCTTCCATGATATCCAAAGCCAGCCCCATACGCCCAGGACGATCTCGATGCAGAAAACCAACAGCTGGATCAAGGCCGACACCTTCCAGTGCGGAACGGACATCATGCAGTAGTAAGGAATACAGATAGGAAAGTAATGAGTTCACCGGATCTTTTGGAGGCCTTCGGTTCCTGCCATAAAATCCAAATCCTTCATTCTTTGTGACAATGAGTTGATCGAACACGCCAAAATACTGCCTTGCCGCATCTCCCTCCAGGCCCCTGAGGTGATCAAGATTTTGAGAATGTGCAACTTCTTTCGCTATTCTCGCCATACACTCAACTGCTTCTTTTATCCGATCAACTTCAATCGAATCCTGATGATCCCGGATCACTCGCTTCAATACTGTACGTGAGTTAAGTATCTTCGCTTGTATCAGCGGACGGGCTATGTTTAAACATTTTTTTTCACAATCAGCCCACCTGTACTGAGTTCTTCTCAACAGGACATTACCTTGCTGAGGTCCACAAACCCTGGCAATGAATCGTCCATTTTCTTTTAAAAAACTTATTAAAACACCGCTTTCAGCGCACAACTCAAGCAAGCCGGGGCTGATCATTGAATGACCAAAAACCACAATCGATTCCAGTGTATGCACCGGAATACGAGCTATTTTCACACCTTTCTGTTCGATACATACCGTCTGACGCTCCCGGTGAGCATACGCACCTGCAGTGACTACATACAGTGTGTTTAACAACTTTTTCATTGTGGTTTTGTCATATTGCTGACAATCGTTCGTATATACCGAACTGCGGATTTCGATATTTTTGTTGGAATGCAATAGTTGAAGAAAGAACAAGACCGGCATCCCGAAATTCTTGCAGGTGGTGGGACACGGCCGGAGTCCATTAGAAAATGGAATTGCTGCGCAATACTTTCGGTCTCATTCCTCAATCCATCCGTAAACTCAACTCTACAGTGTCGTCGAGTTTTCCCATAGTAGAGGCTCCCTTCTCCAATGCTTAATCCGGTCATTTCCTCAAGACATAGGGCTTGAGCACACAATTGAATCTTGTCCTCCAGACCACTCTTGGGAGTTCCCCTTTTGTACTCAACAGGAATAATCTGAACAAGATTTTTTCGTTTTCCTGTTTCATACACAAAGTCGACAATGTCAGCCTTTCCTTGCAGACCCAGTTTCAGTGAGTACAAAGGAATCCCGGATTCTGAAATAACATTCCCTTTTCTTGAAACCTCCTGACCATGAACCCGTTGATGCATCTCCCGTCCTTCCGCGGTAAGTAGGTTTTCCACCCATAAGCGTTCTATATGAATCAATGCACATTGACGCGGGCAGAAAACGAAATGCTGTAACCCGGATATGGGGAGAAGTTCATCCAGACCGAAATTGTTCACAGCATCTCTAAAGCTTCCACTCCTGAGGGACATGCAGTGGAATCAAAACCAATCCGCCAGTCCGCAAAACTCCTGGCCGGCCCGGAGTTCACCCTTTCATGATTGACTAGTTTAAACAATTCGTGTGCATGCTCCCGTCCCAGCGAATTATCATGTTTGAAAACAACCAGTTTTCTGGGAGCCATCATGCCTCTTGCCGCTGAACGATCATGTTCAAACATCTCACGAAGCGCCGCCCATACAAGGTCGAGGTCTTCCTGAGAAAATCCCGTCTTTTCCGCCAGTTTCGCCGAAACGAATCCCTCTGCTCGATACAGGCCATAAGGCACTACGTTTTTGCGTCCCATGGTCCGGTTGTCCCCCTGTTGCTTTTCTGCTTCGCGCTGAGTAGCCACCGCCATCCGTGTAATCGTTGTCTCCAGAGTGGTTATCGGCTCACAACTGCGGGCGAATGTCAGTTGCACGGGCCCCCGTACTTGTCCGCAATTCCATTCCAACGTCATAACCGCTCCGAAAGTCCGAACATCGAAATAGTTGTCACACATCCATTCCCGGGCATTTCGGACTTCTTCAGCCGTTCCCCTCCGTTTTGTCTTTTTCTCTCCATTGTCCTTTGCATGCACCGCCTCGTGTGCCTCTTTATGAAGATCGTTCAGGATGGCTCTCTCCTGAATATAGATGCGATAAGGTGACACATTGCCTTTGACAATATCCACATAGTTGCGGATTTTTCGTTTCAGACACACATCGGTGACAATTCCGAACCCGGTTTCCGGATCGATCCTGGGCAGATTACCGGCATCCGGATCCCCATTGGGGTTTCCCATGGAGACATCAAAATAGAAGACAAAATCATAACGGTTACTAATTGGTTCCTTCATCTTCTACCTCCTGATTGTTTCTTTTTGAATAAATCTCGTTCTTCATGTGATAATACCCGATGGCGAACATCCCCTGCTCCGCCAATGGAAGGGTCTTGGGAAATACGGATATTTCACTCATCACCCGTGTGATCAATTGATCATCCCAGATATTGCCGGATTTGGATAGATGCGATTGAGACAGTTTCATCAAAACCGGGAATACCCTTTCCGGAGTAGATGAAGCCGCGTTGAAATAGCGATCGCGGATTGTTGCCTTCAATCCTGGCCCCGACGCGTCCCGTTGGGCCTTCTCCAACGCGGCAAAAAGCATACCCATGCGATATCCGGTACTACTGTTATGCCAATCCAGTTGCATAGCAACCTCCTTTCCGTAATTTCGGATCAGCATTGCTTTAATCAGACTGATCCGGGGATAACTCAAATGTCCGCCGGAACGGATTCTGTTGAAAATGGCGGTCAGGAAAGGTTCGGGGAAACACTTTCCCTCTAGAATAGATCTCAACAACCATCCCTCCCATGATGGCGGAATCCTCTTCATGTCATTCAGCGGAGCCATTTGTGTCAGAAGCATTCGAATACCCGGGAACTCAGGGAAGTGAGATCCATCATGAATCAACATCATTTCCCGCCAATAGAGACCAATATGTTCCGACATCTTTTCCACTGTCGACACTAGCCAATCGCGAATGCTGATTCTGGCGTTGTTTGGAGACAAGGCCAGTATATAGAACTCTGTTTCTTCACTATTCTGAAAGTCTGCCGGCATTTTTCCGGAACGCAAGGATTGCAGATAATTATATATTCGGGCCATTAAGTCGGAATCAGCTTCACCATTATCTATGGGATCGATCAAATCTCCAAAAATCGGTTCGATTATTGCGGGTGCTTCCGACCAGAACACAAGGGTTGTGTCATTCAACAGAAGCATCTGCGAACTTCCCCTCCGCAGAAGGTAATTAAGCGCTGCCACGTACCCTGCCGCAACGGATTCTCCAACCGGAGCGTTCAAGAAGCGGGTTTCATCACTCTTACCCCCGTACGACCAGAATGCCACATCATTGAATCCGACTATCGTTCCTCCGGTCGACTGACCTCCCCTAACACCCTTGATTGGATCATGAATCCTGGTGATCGTTCCGATTTCTCCCGATATCATACATCTACCTACATGCGCTTCTTCATTACTGCCGATGAAATCCATCCATAATTCCCTGATTCCCGGGCTTTCATGCACATAATGACGCATGCCGGAAACCCTGAACACCAGGAATCTTCCGATGATGTCATCAGTCCATCCAGGCACTTCGGATATACAGTCAGGACGCAGAACCTCAAAAAACCGGAGTACCGCCTGAACCTCGGGGTTTTCCGAATCCCCGCATACAGTTTGAAACAGTTCTTTGTATTTCCTATGACATTCAATCGGCGGTTGGGTTTTCTCGTCGTCTTCCGGGTATCCGACTCCGAGGACGAATTTCGAATTGTCACACAGGAAGAAAGGATCCGGCCTTGCTCCGGAACGTTTTGAATGTAAGGGAACCAATAAGCTTTTCGCAATTTTTCGACTACCTTCTGTATCAAAAATCGGATTGAACACAAAAGAACCATCCGATCTTAATTCGATTTCATACCAGACTTTCTCAACACTGAATCCAAAAGAGGGTATCTGGGTGTTTCCTTCGCGAACCAATCGTGAGTGATACTCATGCAATTTTTGCAGTATCATCTTCTCACCATACCTTCATCCGGAACCTGAACGATGCCATGCTTCATGTCCGCTCGAAAAAACATCGGCGATAGATCTTCAAAATCGACATCCCACAACATCCAGCCCAGATCTCTGTCGCCCACCTCCGAATCAGGGATTTCAGAAGGATCCATCCACTTAAAATCACAGGGAAATTCCCGACAACCCAGATAGGGTCGATGATGGCATTGGCCGGATATCGCCCTGCGGCGGAAGCTGTCGAGATGCTTCCCGTCATTACGATCAGTATCACTCAGGTAATTGAAATGGGCTTCTATAATGTAATCTACGTCCCGTAGTATCATTGACGAACGTTGTTGGCGATGATCTTCAATGGTTGTATAAAACGGTTCACCGGTTTTCATTGCCGTCTCGACCCGGGAGGAAACCACACCCGACAATTCATTCCGCCTGATCTGGAAAAAACGTATCGGGTTCATGACGTGGATGCGATCAATTCTCCATCGAATGGACGGCTTCCAGTAAATCGCATCCAGTATTCCTCTAGCCGCCGAAGGCGTCATTACATCATAACTGACCCTCTCCACCTTCATCTCCGGCCGGGTGAAACATGCAAAATCTCCCCAAACTCTCAATGCCATTCCATACGCCATATTAATCTCCTTCAGCAGACATTCGATTCCGGATTTCGAAACGTGGTATCATCCAGATTCAGTCCAAAACTGTCACTATATAAATCAGAATTGGTGAGGAGGGGGAAACGTTCATTCTCCGGATCCAAATACTCGACGACTTCGCATAGTGCCTGCTTCTGGGAATCGAAGACAGGAACTGAATACTGTTGGATTCCACGGATATATCGAATGTTATAAGGATCATCTTTCAAGGCTTCAATTAAATGTTCGTTCTCCGGTGCGGGAATGATCAAGGCAAACTGTGATTGCTCAATAAGCCTGTAAACGGATTCAATTTCTCTGAAAGGGAAAAACCCCCGCATAAGACCTGCATTGAATTTTTTTAATATAAGGTGATGATCCAGTTTCTCGCCCATTTTCCAGAACAACAACTGAAAATATTCCTTAACGGCATCCAAACTCATGGGATCGTCACCATGACTCCCTAGCACCTCACGCCCCGTATCCGCACACCTGGCAAGAAATGAATCGAAGGATCTGTACTCCGACTCAAAAATGTAAAACCTTCCTTTTCTCAGCTTACCTTCGCGATTGCAGCGCCCAGCGGCCTGGGCCAGTGAATCCAGTCCGGACAGGGCCCTGAAAACCACGGGAAAATCCAGATCCACTCCCGCTTCCACCAATTGTGTGCTCACCACACGACAGGCTTTCTTTTTATCGAGTCGTTCACGGATCCTTTCAATCTGACGGGTACGGTGAGCCGGATACATGAGTCCGGACAAATGAAAGGCCTCTTTCTCCTCAGTAAGTAATTCGAATATTTTTCTGGATTGCCGCCGGGAATTGGTAATCGTCAAAACCTGATCACAGCGACCCATTCTGTCCGCGATTTCTCTGTCTGTTCGCTTTCCGATTTGTTCAACTGTAACCCGTTCAAGAGCGATCTGGAGTCCCCGTGGATCCCTGGCTATTTCCCTTACATCTTCCAGGCCTCCGGTGAATTCATCCGATTTTTGAACCGCGGGTTGAGTCGCCGTACAAAGAACTATGGTTGTTAAGTACCTTCTGGCCAATTCCTTGAGTGCCTCCAGGCTCGGCCGCAGCAGTTTTGACGGCAACATTTGCGCTTCATCGAGAATCACCACACTGTTGGCGATATTGTGCAGTTTGCGGCATTTTCCGGCCCTGGCTGAGAACAGGGTTTCAAAAAACTGAACATTTGTCGTGACAATCAAGGGCGCATCCCAATTTTCAACCGCGAATTCCCATATGTTGGTCTCATCCGTTGCGGTATCTTTAGGAGGGAGAAAGCCCGTATGATGTTCCAACACCGACTCTGCGCCCAGAACTTTTCGAAAAACCGCGGCATTCTGTTCAATGATACTTGTGTAGGGAATGACATAAATCACACGCTGCATACGATTGCGGACAGCGTGATTCAAAGCAAAGGCCAGTGAAGACAACGTCTTCCCTCCTCCAGTCGGAACGGTAAGCGAGAAAAGACCGGGTGGATGTTCGGCTGCAGTCGTACAGTCGTCCAGCACTTCTCTGCGTTTTTCATTGACCAGAGTATTTGAAGCACCATTGGTCAGGTCTTCCAGGTAATTGGAGAGCCGGTTTTTTAGTACTGACAAGCCAGGCCATTTCGAACGTAAAATTGAGTGTTCTGGACATGTGAACGCTTCCGCATCCAGACGGTCGGCATCAACCAGAGCCGAGAAAAGCATACGGATCAGCATACTCATCTGGAATCCGGAGGAGACGCTCAGTGATGACTTATCGATGAATACCTCCTTCGGGTTTGAGATCGGTATATCGGCTGGTTCCAACGAATCAATTTTCTTCTCTAATCTCGCTCGATATGAGCCGTCATTCATTGCGCCATGATCTCCATCCAGAAGACCGGTATGATGCCCGGCTACGGCATAACCGATAATTCTCCCCAAGCCGACCGGGAAATTATTCTCAGCCCACTGGGCTCCGCAAGTCGAATGATCAACCCCTCTCTTCCCTTTCCTGAGGACACCCATCTGGAATTCCGGACTTGCTTTACCCAGATCATGCAGCAAACCACAAATTTCGCCCAAAGCTCCCGCATTGAAAGGCTCAGAGAACTTTTTGGCCAACGCCGAAACTGATTCAAGATGATTGTATAACGTTTGCCAATACGAGTCCTCCTTGCCCTGAACGGATCTAGCGAAAAGAACCATTACTCTCCTTCTTGTTCAAGAAGAATTACCAGAAATCAGGACAGCATCTGTCTTTGCACCGGCAACCCAATAACTACTGATTCCCATCCAGTATCTTTCAAAAAAACAAGCCTAATTCCCCCCCGCATGCCGAGTAGAAGGTGGCGGTGGTGATCCCTATTAGTTAAATAATAATCTCGGCAGAAAACAATATCAACTCCAAGTCTCAATTTATTCGGATCCTACGAAATAGTTTACTTTTCCCTGAGTATGAATACTCAATATATTCCCGAATCCGAAAACAACATAAAGGAGGGGGCTTCAAAATTTCTCTGAAAACATTTCTCTTGACAGAAACGTGGGGATGTGGTATTCTGATCGTGTTATGATCGAATCATGGCGCCATATCGTCCTGCACGATACCGACATGATAATGCGCAGCCCGGACGCGGCGCTCTCCGCATAGAGCACGCTTCCGGGATCTTCCCAACAATCTCTCAAACCCCACGCGGCTTTTTTGCCGTAAATCCATTTTTCGGGAGGACATTATCATGGAACGCAGCATCGATGAGATCAACGGCCGCATTACCCGGGGGGAAGCAAGGGTGGTGCGCGCGGACGAAATGACCCGCCTGGTGCGGGAAGAGGGAGTATCCGCTGCAGCCCGGGCCATAGATGTCGTCACCACCGGGACCTTCGGTCCCATGTGTTCATCCGGCGTAATGATGAACTTCGGCCAGACCGAGCCCCCCGTCCGCATGACCCGCGTGTGGCTCAACGGCGTGGAAGCCCATGCCGGGTTGGCCGCGGTCGATGCCTACCTGGGAGCCACCCAGACCGGCCCTGATCGCGGTATCCACTACGGCGGCGCCCACGTAATCACGGATCTGGTGCGCGGACACAGCCTGCGGTTGCAGGCGGAGTCCGCTGGCACCGATTGCTACCCGCGCCGCCATATCGACACGATAGTACGTTTGAGCGATCTCAATCACGCCACCCTGCTCAACCCCCGCAACGCGTACCAGCGCTACGCCGCGGCCACAAACACCGGTTCACGCACCCTCCACACCTATATGGGGACCCTGCTTCCCGATGGAAAGAACGTGACCTGGGCCGGAGCGGGAGAACTATCTCCGTTGGCCAATGACCCGGCCTACCGTTTTATCGGCGCCGGGACCCGCATCTTCCTGGCCGGCGCCATCGGCATGGTCACGGGAGCCGGAACCCAGCATGACCCGGATTCAGGCATGGCCACCGTGGGTGTCACCGGAAACCTGTTCCAGATGACTCCCGAGTTCCTGCGGCCCGCAGTACTGAGGGGCTACGGCTGCAGCCTCTATGTGGGGGTCGGTATACCCATTCCCATTCTGGACGAGGATGCGGCTCTGTGCGCCGCGGTGGACAATGCCTCTCTGCAAACCGAAGTACTGGACTTTTCACAACCGGGCCACCCCAGGGTGGCCACCGTGACTTACCGGGACCTCCATTCGGGAAGCCTTTGCCTGAACGGCCGGAATATTGCCTGCGCCCCCCTGTCCAGCCCTCTTTTGTCCCGCCGGGTGGCGGGCAGGCTGGCCGATTGGATCCGCGCGGGACGATTCCTCTTGTCACTGCCTGCCGAGCCATTGCCCATGGAAAGCAGGTCCCGACGCCTGCCGTTGCGGGATGCTTGCGCGACAAAACCCGCGCAATCGTCCAGAGGCCTGCATGATACGGATAAATGTGTTCACTGCGGTCAATGCGTGCTGCTCTGCCCCTCCGGCGTTTTTTCGCGGCACCGGGACGGCCGCATCCAGGCCATGGATGACCGTTGCGCCTGCTGCGGGGAGTGCCGGGACTTCTGTCCCGCCGGCGCCCTCTCGCCGGCCCGGGGAGGCCCGCAATGACCACGCACTCGATTCAATACCGTGAAACCAGCGCGCGCCTGACCTGCCTTCCCTGTTACCGGGACCTGGCCATGGAGGCGTTACACGAAACCCACGCCCGGTTGTGTGATTACATTTCCCGGGACCGGGAGTTCCTTAACTCTTTTACACCCGTGGATTGCCGGCCCGGGGCGCCCCGGATCGCCCGCCACATGGCCGCGGCCGCCCGGAGGGCGGGCACCGGCCCCATGTCCGCTGTTGCCGGAGCCGTCGGCCTGGAGGTGGTCCGCGAATTGGTACGCGCGGGAGCAAATCACGTGATATTCGAAAACGGCGGAGATATCACCATGTATCTGGGATATGCCGTCACCGTGGGGATCTATTGCGGCCCCAATGGCCCCGGAGAACTCGGCCTGCGCCTGGAACCACGCAACAGAATCACCGCCTGCTGCACATCATCGGGAACCGTGGGTCATTCCTTCAGCTACGGCCGGGGAGACGCGGCCGTTGTCCTGGCCGATGATCCCCTATTGGCGGATGCAACGGCAACCGCGCTGGGCAACCGGCTGCGACGCGGCGGAGCCCGATCCCTGGCAGCCGCCCTGAAAAACACCCCGCAACGTGAAGTCCGAACCATGATCGTCGCAATGAACGGTAAAGTGGCTTACCGGGGTGACGCACCGGCCTGGGTACAGACCCGGACTGTTCTGCCTCCGGAAATACAAGAGGTGCAGCATGCCTCCGCGTAACGCCGTGATATTGGGCTGTACGGGCCTGGTGGGCCGGGCGTTTGTCCGGCGCCTGGCCGTTCACCCCTGGTTCCGCCTTGTGGGCTTGGTTGCATCCGCCCGATCCGCGGGGCGGCGTTATGGTGAACTCTTCCCGAACCGCCATGAGGAATGGCCGCGCCGGATCCTCGAGATGCCGATCCGGAACCTGGATGAACTGGACTGCAACACACAAATCGTTTTCTCCGCCCTGCCGCGGGACATCGCCGGCCCGGTGGAAAGCGGATTGCGGCAGCGGGGCTTGCTGGTTTTTTCAAATGCCCTCGCCACCGCCGGGATTACTCTGGAAGGTATCACCCCCGGCGGCGCGGCCGCATCTCTTTGCCTGGTCATTCCCGGAAATCAGGCGGTCAGATGCCTCCAGGCCATCCACAAGCGATTTTTCCCTTCTACAATTGCTAAACCGGCACGCATTGCCAATGGAGGTCAACCATGACACGAGTAACGGAGAAACTGCAAAAGGGTGATCGTCCCCTGCTTTCACTGGAAATCACTCCACCGGACCGGGGACAGAGCATAGACGAATTGTTTCACAACATCGACAGTCTCATGCCCATGTCCCCCGATTTTATCAACGTGACCTATCACCAGGCCTACGAGGATTACGAAGAGAAAAACGGGAGTATCATCCGCCGCCCGCGGCGGAAAAAGCCGGGCACCGTAGGCATCTGCGCGGCCATCAAGAACCGTTTCGCCGTGGAACCGGTGGCCCACCTCATCTGCGGTGGTTTTGACCGTTGGGAAACCGAAGACGCCCTGATCGACCTCCACTACCTGGGAATCCGCAACATCCTGGCTCTGCGGGGAGATCCGCCTCCGGGACAGAGCCTTTTTCGTCCCAAAAAGGATGGTTACGCTTTCGCGGCCGACCTGGTGGCTCAGATTCGGGACATGAACCGTGGAGTGTACGTGGACGCGTTGGATGATCCCGTACCCACCAGTTTTTCGATCGGAGTGGCCGGCTATCCGGAAAAACATGTGGAAGCCGCAAACGGGGAAGTGGATATGCGGCACTTGAAGGAAAAGGTGGACCAGGGGGCGGACTACGTGGTCACCCAAATGTTTTTTTCCGCCCGACTGTACAAAGATTATGTTGCCCGGGCCCGAGAAGCGGGCATCACGGTTCCCATCATTCCGGGAATCAAACCCGTCACCACCCTGAAGCAATTGGAGCGCATCCCCCGGACTTTTTTTGTCAGCCTGCCGGACGTCCTGGTGCGAAGCATCAGTGAAGCGCCCACAGCCAAAGACGCCTTTGAAAAGGGAACCGATTTTGTGGCGGACCTGGCCGGAGAACTGCTTGAAGCCGGAGCCCCGGGACTGCATCTCTTTACCATGGGCAAAGGCCGCGCCACCAAGGCTGCGCTTACCAAAATCTTCGGCTCTCACCGTTGACAAAAAGCCGAAGATCCATGTGTAGGATCGCAACGAAAAAATTTGCCTGGACAATGTCGTTGGAGTAACATGTGTTTCATCTGGAGGAAAGAGTGCTGCGGAAAGGTGCGCCGGCTTTCATATTGGTGATTCTGCTTCTCAGTTTGATTGCATCCTGCCAACCCGGAAGCCCGGCGGCCGGGCCGGATCCCGGCGGCGACGACAACAACCAGCAGGGGGAAACCTACGGCATCCCCGCGGAAACCACTCCCGCCGCCGACAATCAGTACATTGATGAGGGCATCTTTATCTCTCCTTCCGGCAACGATACCAGCGGCAACGGCACGCCGGAATCGCCATATCGAACCATTCAGTATGTACTGGACCATGTGGCCTTGCCGGGAAATACCCTGATCCTGCGCGGCGGCATCTACAACGAGGCCGTGCGCATCCGCCAACCGCGAATGACCATCCGCTCCAAACATGACGAGTGGGCACGAATCATCTGCCCCGTAGACGACGAAGACAATCACCCGATTGTTGTGGAATTCGATGTGGACGCCTCGGGCGGCCGGCTCCAGCGCGTGGCCGTAGCCGGAGGATATTATTACGGAATTTCCTTTGAAACCCGGTGGGACTGGGGAGAGACAAACCGCAGTGGCGCATCGGACATCCTGGTGGAAAACTGCATCATCCATCATTCGGGCCGGGATTGCATCAAGATCAAACCCGGTTGTGATGACATCACCATTCGCAGTTGTGAAATTTATCATTCGGGATTCCGAGATAACGGTAACGCCGAAGGTGTCGACAACGTAAATGGAGACCGCACAACCATCAGTGATTGCTGGATCCACGATACCGCCACCAACGGCATTTACCTCAAGGGAGGCGCTACGGGATGTGTGGTCAACCGCTGCCTGGTGGAAAACTGCGGTGAGGGCGGAATCCTGCTGGGGTTTGACACGAGTCCGGAATATTTTGATACGTCGGCCAACCCGGATTACTTTGAAAACATCAACGGCCTGGTAAAAAACTGCGTTGTTCGCAACACTACCCTTTCAGGCATCGGACTCTTTGCCGCCCGCAACGCGCGCGTCTTCAACAACACCATTATCGACACCGCCACTTCCGGCCAGCACAGCCCGATCTATTTCGGAATCACTCTTCAGGATTGGGATACCACCATCAACGGCCGCCCCGCTTCAATCAACCCCATTATAGTGAACAACATCGTGCTCCAGTCGTTGCATCTGGAAGCCGCCCTGGTGGAAATCCGCACCTTTTACCACGACTCACTCGGCAGGGTCAATGGCCTGGAAGGACCGGCGGACATGAATGCCAACTGTTACTGGGGCGGATCCGCACGTTTCGAGGACAACCGCCCGGGAATGGAGTTTTCCGGTAACCTGGCCGGGTGGCAAAACCACATGGATGCAGAAGCGCTGTCTTTCGTGGCCGACCCTGCTCTCAACAACGGCTTCGAGTTGTCGCGAACCAGTCCCTGCATCGACGCCGGCATGAACCTCAACTCCGTCACTGCCGACTACTTTTGCAATCCGCGCATCCCGCCCCATGACATCGGTGCCGTCGAATACACCCCTTGATCCACATCAACAGGAGCAAAAACCCGCGCCTCTATTTTATTTTTCAATTGCCTTTTTCAAAACATCGGGTCTAAAATGTGAGGGGGAATTCTCCCCGGGAGGCTGATGATGCCCGGACGCTACACGGAAACCCGGTTCGCGGTAGAGGCCGCGGACTGCGACCCTTTCGGATTGATCAATTTCAACCGCTATGTGGATTGGGTCAACACTACCAAACATAAGTTCTTTGACCACAATGGCGTATCGATCAGGGAAATGGAAAACGCCGGAGTGAACCTGGTAACGGTCAATTTCACGTTGCGATGCCTGTCTCCCTGCCGTCAGGGGGACGCCCTGGCGGTCCGGGCCACGGCCGAACGCCTGACCCCGGGCTCGATCTACCTGTCTTATACCGGCCGCAATTCGGGAAACAACGAAACGGTCTTCCGGGCCGATACCATCATGTACCCCCTGGATACCCGCGGAGCGGTCATTACCTTCTCGCCCGCGTTACTTCAGAATCTGCAAGCCCTGGTCAGTCCCTGATGGAATTGCCCTCCCGAATGCCCATGGCGATCGGGGGGAAAAAGAAATTGCCCCGATAAGTGGAAAATGCTATAGTTATACAGTCGGTACCATCCGGCAGAAACACAATCCAACACCGTATTTCAGGAGTGTAATCGATGCAACGATTAATCGCGTTTCCGATGCTGTGCCTGTTGTTGTGTATCCCCCTGTTGATGCAGGCAACCGGGGCGGATAAAGATTACTATGCCCATTACCTGACCCCGGAAGACGTGGAAAAGATCACCGGGCTTGCCGGCATTACCACCAACCACAATTATTCCCTGCATTTCCTCGATTCCCGGGGCCGCGAGATCCTCATCGTGCGTTTCGGTCCGGAGAAACAATTCGCCCGCGAAACCCGGCGAGAGAAGTACTGGACACCCATCGAGGGTGTAGCCGACCAGGCCAAACTGGCCATTCCGCAAATGCCCTACCAGATCGCTTTCCTAAAAGGCCCCCACTTCGCCATGGTTATCTCCATGACCGATCCCGACACCATGAAAACCTATCTGACAGTGGACCAACTCAAGGCGACGGTCAACCTGATCGCCTCACGCATGGATCCCCAAAAACCCCTATAACCAGTCAAGGACAGGTTGTTGCCCGCACATCCCATTTAAGAGGCGTTACTCTTTGCCGCGGCGCACCCACTCGTTTCCGCGCTTTACGTAGACCTGTTTCACCGCGGACCAGGCCACGCGGTGGGCGGTTTCCTCGCGGGAGGCTTGATCCCGGCGATCCTC
>JAFGNX010000208.1 GCA_016926835.1 Candidatus Aminicenantota bacterium
AGTCACCAGGGCCACTTGATTGCTTAATTGAAGGTCCATATTGACTCCTTTTTAGGGTTAAAGAGTTGAAAAGTTGAAGAGTTGAAGAGTTGAAGTACCCTTTCGGGCATAAAAGGGAAGAAGTTGAAAAAGTAGGGGCGGGTCGCGAACCGTCCTGTAGAACATAGAACGTAGAAGGTAGAAAAAAGCATATTTTTACCGTGTTGTATTTTTGCTTTCCACTTTCGACTTTAGATTTTAGACTTTCGATTGATTTTCTCCTTCCACCTGACATCTTCCACTCGCCCCTTGCCACTCGCCTCTGGTCTTCCTGTCACCTGGTACCTGTCACCTTCTTTTCACTTTTCACTGGCTTTCGGGGGCTCTTCTCCGAATACCATGGCCTGAAAAGTCTCGATCTCAACCCCTTCCCTCCAGGCGTCCGGAGGCAAACCCGCTTTCAAACAACCGTAACTGAGAAACTGATCGCGAGACCATCCCTGCTCCACCGGGACCTGGGGCAGCAACAGGCCGCGCCGGGTTCCCCGCGTAATGATGATGCCGTCACGCCCCACTTCCACATCGTCCGGACCGGACACCTCCCGGGGCGCCGTCATAACGGATATTTCAATGTGTATCCTGGATAGTTCCGAATCACGCAAGGGGGGAAAGCGTGGATCCTCGAAAGCCGCTGCAATCGCGTTTTCCCTGACTGCCTCGTAAACGGGTTGCCGCGGCAGAGGCATGCCGATACATCCCCGCAAATTCCCGCCGATGTGCAGGGTAACGAATACTCCGCTCAACGTTCTCAGAACATCAGAGGGCGGAAGACTATCCAAAGGAGGCATGCCTTGCAGGTGGCGGGCGATGGCTTCCCGGGCCTGACGCAACAACCATGCCTTGTCTGTCTGGGTTAACGCAATCATTTTTCACTCCTCCTCGTGAATCCGGATAAACGGCTGCCGCGACACACCTTCACTTTCCATTGCTTCCAGGTGATGGCTGAAAATACGGATAATGAGCCCGGCAAAGGAAACGGCTGGGTCCGGGTTCTCTTGAAACGCCGAAAACGACCCGATCAACTCTTCCTTCCAGGTTTCAACCGCGGTTGCCGTTTCTTCATGGCTGGGAGGATATGCTGAATCCCGCAAAACCAGGTTGTCGACAATCCAGGTGTGACCCAGCACAGTCCCGGTGATCCAGCCGGCGCATGGGCTTTGCCTTTTTCGCACCAAACGCATTACGCCGCGGGCCGCGCGGGAGAAATGAACCGTCATGCCCGCTCCCGTGCATGTTCATCAGAAGCCGGATTCAGCAACAGTGCTGCCAGCAGCGGTACCAGCAGCGACAAGTCTCCGGGAATATGCTGACACCAGCCACCCGCCTTACGACATTCCCGCATGAAGTTCTGTTCTTCCTTGTAGGGCACTGAATCCAGCAATAATCCCGCATCCAGCTGAGGGATCGGCATACTGTTTACCGCGCAGAAATGAATGGCCTCGAGCAGGAGTCCGATCACAAGGGCGGAATGACCGGCCTGGATCCAGATCCCCCCCTTCTCCAGGCGCCCCAGGATCGATGCCAGAAAAAGAAAGTCCTTTTCTCCCAGGGTCGCAAGCGCAGCGCAATCGTGGTGAGGATGGAGGCGGGTTGGATTCCGCCCGCCTCCGGGGTGGACGGTTACCGGAATGTTCAATTTATACGCTGTGTAAAGCAGACTGAGAGAGGAATTAGGAAACCCTGCCTGGGTCATGTACAATCCAATGGCCTCTCCGCAGCCGATTTTTCTTTGCAGTCCCTCTTTTAAGCCGGCATTCAACAGCAGTCCGGTTTCTTCTGCTACGGATTCCGTACCGTCTTTTGTGACTTTCTGGCCGATATTTCCGGTAAGCGCGATTTCAAAGTCGGTCACGGCCACGCTCCAGGAAACAGCCAGGGCCGATATCCATCCCCGTTCCATGAGGTCGATAACCAAGGGCTGCAAGGCGGATTCCGCGGCGGCATCATCCATGGCCAGGATCACCGCAAGGTCCTGTTTGCGTGCCGCACGCATGCGCGCGGCCAAAATGCCCAGGTCCTCCGCAGCACCGGTTTTGGGTAAAGCGGAAAAGAACTCGGCCACGCTGCATCCCGGATACACGCTCTGGGCGAAACCACTCCCCTTGATTCGCGGGACTCGGCTATGAATGGATTCCAGACGCGTTCCCGCGGGTCGAATCAGCGGATACTTTTTGTAGGGCAATTATTTTTCCTGATTCGGCTTTGCAAATTTCAGCACGTATTCAAACGCACTGTATACGGTCAACAAAACGGCAAAATACAGGATAATGGTTCCGGCCCAGAAAAAAAAGTTCGGTTTCGGCATCTTGGGGTGAATAATCAAAACTGAAATGCCGATAATCTGCATCAAGGTCTTTTTCTTGGCGATCCAGGAAGCCGCAAACACCGATTCCCGCACCAGTGAGTAGAACCTGAGCGCTGTGATCAGGATTTCCCGCAGAATAATGATGGCCGCGACCCAGGTCTCCACGTATTGATGGTAGACCAGGGCCAACAGGGCGGCTGCAACCAGAAGCTTGTCCGCCAGGGGGTCCAGGAATTTGCCCAGGGGCGTGATCTGGTTGAACCGGCGGGCGAAATATCCGTCAAGGGCATCCGATACGGATGCCAGGATAAACAGGGCGAAGGCGATGATCTCCTTGTTCTGCATTTCCGTGAGTAGAATCACCAGGAAAATCGGCACAAGGACGATGCGGGTAATCGTAATCACATTGGCAATGGTCATGTGGGTTTATTGTAACCCCAGAAACCGCCGTTTTCAATAAGCAAACGAAGAAGAAGGCAGGTAACCAAGTGAAAAGATAAAAGTGAAAAGTTGAAAGTCTAAAGTCGAAAGC
>JAFGNX010000209.1 GCA_016926835.1 Candidatus Aminicenantota bacterium
CGCCCTCAGGGTTTGCCTCCTTTCACCTGACTCCTCTCTGTGTTTGCATTCATCCGGCTGGAGGAGTATAATTTATCGTTAAGTTTGAACCATAAAGTTAGGAATAAACAAAAGAGGACATCATGCCACAGAATCTTCTGGAAATAGACAGCCTTACCCTGAAGATGGATAACAAGACCATTCTGGACAACCTGACGTTGGATATCTGGAAAGACCATACTCATGCCATCATGGGTATCAACGGCGCGGGAAAATCCACGCTGGCCAACACCATCATGGGTCTGAACGGCTACCAGGAGTTTGCCGGAGAGATCCGCTTTCAGGGCAAATCCCTGAAAGGACTGAGTGTTGACGAACGCGCCCGCCTGGGAATCACTCTTTCCTGGCAGGAACCCGCCCGCTTTGAAGGCCTCAAGGTCCGAGATTTCATCCGGTCTTCCGCCAGAGACAAGAGCGATGACGCCATTCAAACTGTACTGAAAACCGTGGGCATCAACCCGGACCGTTACCTGGACCGGGCCGTGGACCGCACCCTCAGCGGCGGCGAACGCAAGAAAGTGGAACTGGCTTCGATCCTGGCCATGAAACCGCGCCTGGCCCTGCTGGATGAGCCCGACTCGGGCATCGATATCGAATCCATCGAGCGCATCTTCAACGTGGTGCGCCTTTTGCGCGAGGAGGGCACGACCGTGGTATTCATCACCCACAGCATGGCCGTGCTTGAGCAGGCGGAGCACGCCTTTCTACTTTGCCACGGTCGCCTGGTCGACCAGGGCAATGTCAAAAAGATCAGCCGTTACTTCGAGGGTGAATGCATGCCCTGCGATATCCGTGACCCGGAAAAGAAGGAGAAAGCCATATGAGCCCGCAACAGGCCCTGGAGGAGATCGCCCGCCAGTCCGAACTGGATCCCCACGCCATGAACGACCCCGATGTGGCCCGCCTGATCATCAACGAAAACAAGGTATTGGCTGAAAACACCGTGCCCGGCCTGGAAGTGGACGTCAAAGAGCTGGAAAACGGCGTGGACGTGAGGATGGTGCTGGCAGCGGATACCGTAATTCAAAAGCCCGTCCACCTCTGTTTCGGCGTGATCCCGGAAAAGGGCATCCAGCACATCATCATGAACGTCCATATCGGCGCCCGCTCCCGCATCCGCCTCAACGCCCACTGCACCTTTCCTTTCGCCACCGACGTGCAGCACATCATGGACGCGGAAATCCATTTGGATGAAGGCGCCGATTACACCTATTTTGAACGCCACGTGCATTCGGAATCCGGCGGCATCACCGTGGTTCCAAAAGCCGAGGTGTTCGTGGGCAAAAACGCCCGTTTCAAAACCGAGTTCGAACTGATCCGTGGCCGGGTGGGCAAGATGGACATCCGCTACACTACCCACGGCGCGGCCGGATCCCTGGTGGACATGACCGCCCGCGTAAACGGCAAGGGCGACGACCACCTCAAGCTGGCGGAGATCTCTTTCCTGGAAGGAGAAAAATCACGCAGCGTGCTCACCTCCAAGGTGGCGGTGCGAGACGACGCCGTAGCCGAAGTGTTCAACCAGATCACGGCAAGCGGCGACAATGCCCGCGGTCACGTGGACTGCAAAGAGATCGTATTGGACCGCGGCCGCGCCCGGGCCACGCCCATCGTGGACGTGCGCAACCCCAGCGCCCATGTCACCCACGAGGCGGCGGTGGGCAGCGTGGACAAAAAACAGCTCGAGACCCTGATGTCACGGGGAATGGACGAAGACACGGCTTCCGAACTGATCATCCAGGGGCTGCTGAGTTAAGTCCAGTAGAAGGTAGAAGGCGCGACCGTATTCCCCTGTTTATTCAATATTTTCAGGTTCTTGCCGTTCTTCGAAAAAAAACACTTCCTCGATAGAAAGGCCAAAGAGACTGGCGATGTCGTGGGCCAGGCGCAATGAAGGATTGTACTTGCCTTTCTCCAGAAAGACAATGGTTTCGCGCCGCACGCCCACTTTCTGGGCCAATTCCAACTGAGAAAGACCGTGGCGCGCCCGCAATTCCCGAATACGGTTAGTCATGCTTCATAACGAACACACGCACACCGATCCAACAGAACAGGAAAATGACGGCCATGCCCAGGATACCGGACCCGATCAGGCTGTTGACGGGCATGTTGATGCGGTCGCTCAGCAACAAAACCAACAGCCACATGTAAAGAGAAATGTAGTAAGAAAGAGAGGCCGCCCGATTCATCACATTTTTCGACATTTCATCTTCCGGCGGTTCTTTGCGTCTGAGACTCCGGGCCCTGCCAATACCGATGAACAGGCCGAAACCAACCAGCAACACCACTCCGGCCATCATCAGGATCTCCCGGATGTCGTTGGAAACCCCGCCCTCAAGCGCCCATAAAATCAGTGCGGCCAATATCAAAACACTGATAACCAAAGAAACAACGGTTTTTTTCATGTTCCCTCCGTAGAAAACAGTGTTATATAATTATAACATCATGTTAGAATTATGCAACATTTATTTTCATTTTTTCTAGCCCGGCCTTCAACTGCCCCATTATGAAGCGCCGGGTTCTTTAGTAGGAAAACAGAAGGAATAAAACATTTGGGTAGAAGAGGCAGGGGGCCGGCCACTCGCCATTCTCCCTTATTTCCATTTACTATTCTTTCACAAAATTCGATAATACCTGTATGGCGGAACCCACTGCCCTGCCTTCCCCGGTAATGATCATCGGCGTGAGTGGTTTTCTGGGAAGACACCTGGCGGCTTATCTGGCCGGGCGCGGGGTGGAGATCGTGGGCACCACCCGCTTTTCGGATCGAGACGAACTCCCCGAAGGAGTCAGCCGGCTTAATACCTGGAACGGCCGCGAAGAATCTGAACTGGCGCCGCTGCTAAAAGGGATCCCGGCTGTGGTCAACTTCGCCGGCGCACCTTTGAAAACCAGGCCCTGGACACCGGCCTTTCGCCGCCGTTTGCGAGACAGCCGCATTCGCAGCGCGGCGGCCCTGATGTCGGCATTGTCGAGCCGGCGCAAAAGCGTACGCGTGCTCCAGGGGTCGGCCGTGGGGGTTTACGGAAACACGAAAAACCGCTGGGTGGACGAGGACTCTCCTTCAGGCCGGGGTTTTCTTGCCGACCTGGTAGTCGATTGGGAGACGGCGGCATGGGAAATGCGCCCCCGGCAGGTATCCCTGGCCCTGTTGCGAACAGGCGTTGTTCTTTCTGAGGAAGGCGGTTTCCTGAAGCGATTACACTCAATCCAGCGCCTGGGAATCAATCCCCTGCCTGGAGGTGGGCGTCAATGGGTATCCTGGATCCATCTTGAAGACTACCTGGCAGCTGTTGCTTTTCTACTGATTGATACGGAAATCACCGGGCCGGTGAACCTGTGCGCGCCGTTCCCGCAACGTTTCGCCGCCCTGACTGCGATGACCAGCCGGGGCAAAATCAAGCGCCTGCCGCTGCACATTCCCGCGCGACCG
The DNA here is from genome assembly GCA_016926835.1 of Candidatus Aminicenantota bacterium. Taxonomy (GTDB): domain Bacteria; phylum Acidobacteriota; class Aminicenantia; order UBA2199; family UBA2199; genus UBA876. Next base: position 3,473 of record JAFGNX010000209.1, read on the forward strand.
GTACGATTCGCGCTTGGCGCTGCCGCGGAACCACTACTGGAAGGCCAACGCGCCCGTTCCAAGCGATTGAGAGACGCCGGGTTCCGCTTTGCCCACCCGAAGTTGACGGCCGGCATTCAATTCTGACCGCGTGCCCGCGTGCGGAAAGCGGCAGATTCAAGAAATAATCCCTTCCTTATTTTATTCCTGCTTCAGTCTCTTTGTCAGTGATCGGAACGGCGCGCGAGAACGCCGTCGAGAACGCGCTTCATTTTATCAACCGCTCCGTCAACCGCCTGCTCAATGGTGGCGGCGTGATGACTGACTGAAACCGGTTGCAGCCCGGCGGGGCGGGCTTCCAGCAGACAGCGCATATCATCACCGCCGCCTTTTTTGGCGCTGTTCTCGTCACTGAGGTGCACTTCAATGCGGGTGACCTGCCCGGTAAAACGTTTCAAGCCTTTCTTAACCACGGCCTCGACCTTGACGGACAGTTCGTTTCCGCCCTGGATATTGTGATCGGTGTTGACTTGAATTTGCATGTCACTCACCTCCTTTTCTCATGGTAACATAAGTAGCATAAGTTGAAGAGCCTGGCACCTACTTATCTTCAAACGCCGTGTTTCGGATCATATCTTCGGTCTTGTACGGCGCGGGGGCGCCGCCCAGGTATTGATGAAACCATTCCAGGTGGGCATTGTAGTAGACTGGCATCGATTTCACTGAATCGGGCCAATGGCCGTCGTTTTTGAATACAATCAGGCGGGAGGGCACGTTCATGCTCTGCAAATCGGTAAAGAAATGCAGGCTCTGGGTATAAGGCACGCGATAATCACGCTCACCGGTAATCACCAGGCAGGGTGTTTTGAAATTCGCCACCCGGGATGATGGGCTCATCTTTTCATAGGCGGCGGGATTATCCCAGGGCGTTCCGCCCAGGTCCCACCGTGGAAACCACAACTCTTCGGTGGCGCCGTGCATTGAGCGCAGGTCATAGACTCCCATCATGGCGGCCAGGGCTTTGAAGGGCGTGTCCATGCCTTCCAGCCACATCATGGCGTATCCGCCCCAGGACCAACCCATGGC
>JAFGNX010000034.1 GCA_016926835.1 Candidatus Aminicenantota bacterium
GCTTGCGTTGGTGGTACATATTATCAACAACCGCAATGCTTCTCAGTTTGGTATAGCCGTTGTTCAGACAACAAGATACACGGCGGGGGGTATGGTTTTATGATATATGATCCTGCATGCTATAATTATTGAGACTCAAAGGCAGAAAGGATAGGGCGTTCCTCACTTCTTTGTGTTTGAGTAAATTCATGGAAAGGGAAGCCTGGCTGATGAGAATGGGGAGAATTGAAGAGGCAGCGCCGGTACTATCCGGAGCGAGTCAGCCAACTAGGTTCAGTTTAAAACAGCTGACTATTTTGAACCCTACTTAAAAAAAGTCTTGACTATTTTTATGTAGGATTTATAATGGTCAGGTGAAACGATACCTTGAACCCTTCGTCGTCCGCGATCTCGCCCAGAAGATCGTATTCCTGTCCGGTCCCAGGCAGGTCGGCAAAACCACGCTTGCGCGGCAATTGATCAATCCACATGCTTATCTGAACTTCGATTCCGCGCATGACCGTAAAATGATTCAAGACGCCGAATGGGATCGCTCCGTACCCCTGGTGGTTTTCGATGAACTGCACAAAAAGAAAAAGTGGAAGTCCTGGATCAAGGGGGTATTCGACACGGAAGGCATTCCACCGGGTCTTCTCGTTACCGGTTCAGCCCGGTTGGACACCTACCGCAAAGGAGACGACTCCCTGGCCGGGCGCTTTTTTCATTATCGCCTGCATCCCCTTTCCGTAGCTGAGATCGTTCGTTATCTGGAAACAGATCCCCAGAAGGCATTGGACGGAATTCTGGCCACCGGAGGCTTTTGTGAAGCGTACTTAAGGGGAGAAGAAACATTTGCCCGTCGTTGGAGACGAAGCCATCTGGACACCATCGTCCGCCAGGATCTGAACGCCGTTCGCGATATCAAAGCCATTGAAATCCTGACTGATCTTTTGCGAGACCGGGTGGGAAGCACGGTCTCGTTCAGTTCACTGGCCCGGGGTCTGGAAGTTTCCGTCCAGACGGTCAAACATTGGTTGACGTTGTTGGAAAGCCTGTATGTGATTTTTCCCGTTCGCCCCTATCACAAGCAGATCACCCGCAGCATCCTCAAAGCAGCCAAGTACTATTTCTTCGATACCGGGGCGGTTAAAGACGAGCCTGGTGCCAGGCTGGAGAACGCGGTAGCGACGGCGCTGCTGAAAGAGGCGCATTTTGTTGAAGATACTCTCGGCCATCGCATGCAACTATGCTATCTCAGGGATAAAGAGAAACGCGAAGTCGATTTCCTGGTAGTCCGGGACGGCAAACCCGAGAAGATGATCGAAGTCAAACTGAAGGAAGAAAATTTTTCTCCTTCACTGTTCTACTTCTCCCGCTATTTTCAGAATATCGAACGGTTCCAGGTGGTGTATGCCCTGCGTCGCGCCCGTTCTAAGGACGGTGTAGTTATGCGCGGGGCCGGGGAATTCCTGGCGGGCCTGGAAGCGTGATCTATCCCCATCGCCAGATGCAGGGGTTGTGCGTTCCCACAGATTGTCTGGCTGTGGGTAGATTGGTCTTTTTCCCGTCCAGTCACTGATGATCCGTCCGCATTGGTACAATTCATTCCCGGACTGTTTGATTTGCTGATCTGACCGGCCTTTCCGAATATATACCAAGTCTTTGCCGATTCTGGCATCTGAATTGCTCTTTTTAAATATCCGTGCCGGCCCGCGTTCGCAAGCACATGGAGTGTGCCGGGTGCGGAAATCCATCACAAGGGGGGAAAGATGAGGAATGTGATGAAAGCGGTGGCGTTGCTGGCGCTGCTGGGCCTGCTGCTGGCCGCGGTGTTTCTGCCGCTGCCCATGGAAGGCAAATCCGCATCGTATCCACCGGGATTGTATCCCGGCCAGATGGGAAGCAGCCAGTATGGACCCACCTGCGGGTGTCCCATGTTCCCATTCAGTTGCGGCTGTTATCTGCGTTGATCGCGGATGTAATAGTGGCGGAAACAGAATGCAACAACGGCGGGTTCGGCAATAAATGCCGGGCCCGCCGGCTGCGGGAAAGGATGAAAGGGGGAATAGTGAAACCATTCATAATCGTAGCAATATGCGTTTTTGCTACCCTTGGTTTTTGCACCTGCGCGGCTGAGGGAATGGAGTTTCGCGTGGTGGATACCTGGAGCCATGACATAAAGATTACGGGAAGAATCGGCGGTTCGTCCATCCTGAATGACGGCCATGTGACGGCGACTTTCTATGGACAGGGACCGGTTGAAATTTCCTCCCGGGCAGCGGAAATTGTTTGTAGCAGGGGACAGGGGCCGGATGAACTGCAGGACCTGTTTGCCGTTTGCGAACATCCCCATGGGCTGGCGTTCGTGGAGTTGCCATTCCGCATCAAGATCTTTGGCCAGGACAACGGGGGTTATCGTTGCCGGCAAACCGTATGGTTGGAAAAAAGCCGCTTCTACACGGCTGTTTCCTCGGTGCTTTTTTTCCGGGGCAAATGGTTTCTGGCCGGGTACTTCCTGGAGAACTTTTCCCGCAAGTACGTGTACAAAAAGGTCTTTGTCAAGGTTTATGACGCGGAAGGCAAGTATATCAAAGGCTTGATCCGCAGGACAGATCATGAACCGGATCAGCGACACTTGATGGATTATCACCTGGTGAACGGGTGTGATCGCATCTTTTTTCTGGAAGAAGATCGCCTACGGGTGACGGTGATTCAACCCGAAAACCTGAAAATCGAGAAAGTTGTGGATCTAGAGGCGCCCGAGGAATACCGGCCCATGCCGAAAGATTTCTATGTGTTCAAACGCTACGATGATCCATACGCGGGGATCGGCCGGGACATGGATACCTGGCGTACTGGGTATTCACGCATTCTGTGCGCCGCCTTTGACCGGGGTACACTTTTGCTGCAGATCCGGGTTTTTGAAAAGGCCGCCCGATTCATGGTGCTTTTTTTCAAAGAGGGATCATTCCAGCCCGCGGGCCGGATCCTGACCAATGACCGTTTGCTGGGCGTACGCGAAGGGCGCTTCTATTTTTACGCCAACGGCGATCCCCGTTACGAAGAGAGAGCGGACCAGTGCCGGGTCAAGGTCTGTACTCTTGAGAACTGAAGGTAAATGAAACGGCTGTACAAAGTGGTAGCGGCTTTCCTGGCCGGGGCCCTGGTGACTGTCCTGGTTGTGCGTTTGGGCGGTCATGCTTACAGTGATCTCGGCGTGGCCATTCAAAATGCGCGCGAAATGATACTATCCGACCTCGATGGAAACCGATTTTGCTTCCTGGACCTGGTTTCATCCGGTAGCGAGACATGTTGCCTCTTTTTTGGCCTGAACCAGTGTTACTCATGCATCTTTCGGGGGATGGAAGATTTAAAATTGCTGCAACAGCAGGAGAAAAACTGCTTTGCCGTGGCCGTACACGATAATACCAAAGATGTGCGGGGATGGCTGACCCATGAATCATTCCACCCGGTTTTCGTGATGTCGCGCCATGCCTTCCTGCGCCATGTCAGCTGCCGCTTACTGCCGGTGATTGTGCACATGGAAAAAAGCCGTGTCACCCATTGCGCATACCCGGCACCTTAATCTACCGGCAACTCGGCCTCGGGAAGTAGAATGGTGAATGTGGTTTTCACTCCAGGTTGACTGGATATGGATATTCTGCCGTTGTAATTTTCGATTATTTTTTTTACGGTAGACAAACCGATTCCCGTGCCTTTTCTGCCCTTGGTCGAGAAAAAGGGCAGGAAAATTTTGTCGAGATTTTTGCTGTCGATTCCGATCCCATTGTCACTGATATTCAATCGGACGAATTTTTGTTGCTGTTCCTCTTGATAATCTACCTCAATCGTTATTTTCCCCGGTGTAGCCCTGGCTTCGGCGATTGCGTCTTTGGCATTGATGAACAGATTGAGCAATACCATTGACAGCTTTTCTTTGTTACCCACAACAAAAAGGGAGCTCTCTTTGTAGTTCTTTTCAACAATCACATCTTTCAACACGGTTTTGCCGATCAGGTTCAAAACCGAATCGGTCAATTCCGTTACCTTGATTTTTGTTGTTTCATGTTTTCGCTTCCGGGAGAAGTCCAGAATATTTCCACCCAGTCTGGTGGCTTTGGTTGCCAGTTCTTCGATGGATTTGATTCTGGGCAAGCTGGGACTGCTTTCACCGGTTTCAAGTTTCAGCAGGCTGATATGACCCATGATTCCAGTCATCAAGTTGTTGAACTCGTGTGTGAACCGGCTTAAAAATTCGCCCATTGTTCCCAATTTCTGGGCATGGGTCAAATCCTCTTCCATTCGCAGCCTTTCAGTGATGTCTTCGATTTGTATGGCTACGGAAATGCCCTTTTTGAGCTCGATTTTGTACAAAGTCAGCCGAAAAATCTTTTCTTCCTTTGACGGCAGATACTGCGGATAGGGGTCACGGTATGTGGGATGACCACTGAGAATGACATTGTAAAAATCAGCCTTGATGGATGAAGTGAATTGGACGGTTTCGAAAATGTTTTTTCCTTGGATCTTGCTGAATTGGGTATCAAGAATTTTCTCGGCCGCCGGATTGAAAGAGATGACTTCACCGGATTCATCACAGATAATCAGGGCGGAGGGGGAATTGTTGATGATTTTTTCGAAAAATACTTTCAGGTCCAGTATCTCCTCTCGCTGGGTTTTTAACGATTTCACCATATCGGCGAAGGTCTTTGACAGGTCTCCGATTTCATCTTTTGAGGTCGGCTCGATGCGGACATCAAAATTTCCTTTTGCAATGGCATGGGCACTGCCGGACAAGGCAAGCAAGGGCTGGCTGAGTTTTCGTCCCACAACCAGGGAAACCGCTATGGCCAGCAGGGAAGCGATGACCAGGACGAGCAGGATGTTTCGAATCCCCTGGGATTTGGCAACCAGGATGTTTTTCACATTTACCGCTACGAGAATGGACCCGATTGGTTGCTTATGATAATCAAAAATGGAAAATCCATCGATCAGGTAATTCTCATCCAGAATTTTCTTTTTCTGCTTCAGCTGGACAGGATCCCGGGAAAATTCGGGAAAGAAACGTTTGCCCTCATCGTTCTGGAAAGAAGTGGCCAGCTGTTTGCCGCCTGAAAGGATGACAATATCACAACCCGCTTTATCCTTTAATTGATCGGCGAATTCGGAATTGAAAAAAAACTCGAACAACACGTAACCCTTGAAACTGAAGTCGGTCTGATCCACGATGGGGGAAATGGCGAGGATACAGATTTGATCATCCGTTCTGAATATGCCGATATCTCTCAGCAACGCATCCCGGCCCGGCTGAAAATAGGGGAATTTTTTCAGATCGGCCTTGGACAACGTATTGTTGGAAGAGTTCTTGTCGGACACAATGATATCCATGTCCGGGCTGAGTATTTTGGCGTTGATATTAAAAAGGAAGAAGCCTTTGTTTTCCAGAGAGATTGCCAGTTTGCCCGGGTCATCCAGGTTTTCGATGACCTCCTTTAACTCGGAAATGAAAGTCGCTTTCCGGGTCAGATCTCCCAGGTATTCGTAAAAAATGTTTTCCGTTTTCCTGAGGCTGTCGGCGGTTGCTTCGCGGGCGATTTCCTCGTAATTTTCGGAAATCGAGTAAATGGCGAAAAAAGTCGCTAACAGGACGGAAACGAAGGCTGTCACGGCCAACGACAGGAACAACTTGGTTCTGATTTTCACTTTTTCTCGATGTTGTATAGCCGGATGGTGTCCGTGGGGGCTACCCGAATGTTCTTAATCCGCGTGTTGTTGTAGATGATGGCCGTCGAGTCCTGGAAAATCGGTATGCACAGAGAAAGTGCATCGATCTGCCGGATGATTTCGGTGACTTTCTGAATTCGCCTGGATTTATCCATCTCCTTGGTCAGGCGCTCAATCAGCTTTTTCATCCCGGCGTCCCGGTATTGTGAAAGGTTGGCCAAACCTTTTTGCATGAGTGTTTCATTAAACAACGGAGATATGATACTATGCGCATCGGGATAATCCGCGGCCCAACCGTTCAGGGTGAGGTCAAAATCGCCTTTCATTATTCTTTTTTCGTATTCCTCCATGGGCACATTCACGATGTCAAGCTCAATGTTTAAGCGTCTGAGGTTTTTGGCATAAAACGAGACTAGCTGGCGAATCAGGTCTGAATCACCGCTCAACAAGAACCTTAATTTGATCGGCTGCTTGACATTCGCTTTTCGCAGCCAGTTTCGGGCTTCGGCCAGATTCAGTTTTGCTACGGTCTTTGGGGGCGTGTGGCCCGGTATGCCTTTGGGGATAATCGAATCCAGAGGCGTGACGAAACCCTGGAAAACATACATCAACGTCCGCTGGTCCCAGGCGGAGCGCAACGCCTTGCGGACATTGACCTGTTTCAGATGGGGATTCTCCAGATTAAATGCGATATAGGTTACCGAAAGAACGGGAATGAGTTTAATGGTGGTCCACCTGACATTCTTTAATCCGGTAGCCCGCGAAATTGAAAAACTGTCGATGACATCCAGTTTCTGCTCTCTGAACAGTTTATGCAGATTGTCGGGTTTATCGTTGATCACAAAACTGAATTGATCAAAATGGGGTTTGCCTTTCCAATATCGTGGGTTGGCCTTCAGAACGATGCGTTCGTTTCTTTCCCAGAGTTGAAAACGGAAGGGGCCGGTTCCCACCGGGTGTCGGGCAAATGCCTGATTGTGTTTCTTTACAGCGGTCGGGGATACAATGGCGGCGGGTGAGGCGGTCAAGGTGGCCAGGAAAGGATAAAACGGTTGATCGAGTTGAAACACCACGGTATGGGTGTCCACCGACTTTACGGACACAATGTTTCTGAAAATCTCATCAAAGAGTGGGAAGTCATAATAGCGATAGGGGAAATCCTTTTCCATCTGTCTCTGGAATGAAAACACCACGGAATCGGCATTGAA